>JAILRK010000013.1 GCA_024698225.1 Oscillospiraceae bacterium
TCAAAATGCTTGAAAAGCATTTTGATAGCGCCGCAGGCGCGTAGGTATCGCATGAGACGACATGACGCGCTCTGCGCGGCATGAGCGTGCGAAGCACGCGCGATTTCAAATCAATCATTTTGATTTGAAATCAGTATGAAATCAGTATTACAGCAGGCTGACGACAATCAGCGCCGTGCAGCCGAGGGTCAGAAGCAGCATGCCGGCGTTGAGGAAGACGGTCCGGAAGCGGCTGCCGCGGGGCAGCTCCAGCGCGGCGGGGGCGAAGGTCAGCCTGCGCCGGTGGATGCACAGCAGCACGAAACCCGCCACGGCGAGGGAGAGAATCACAAGCCCGTAGACGAAGAGCCCCGCCTGACCGGACGACAGCATTTCCGCAAGCGTCGGCTCTGCGGCGTCCGCCTCCGCCGGGACGGACGCGCGCTCGGCGACCCAGGGACCGACCACGCTGCCGAGCAGGTTGATGAACATGTGGAGCGCGATGCTGTAGCGCAGCAGCCCGGTTTTGAGATACACATAGCCGAAGACCAGCCCCAGCGCAACGGCGTAAAAGAGCTGGGACAGGTTGCCGTGGAACATGCCGAACAGCAGCGCGGAGACGACCACGGCGAGCTTCTCCCCATAGGGGCGCATCCGGTCAATCAGCTGCCTGCGGAACACGTACTCCTCCAGCACCGGCGCGAGCACCACCATGAACAGCAGCTTGGGCAGCAGCGCGTCGGTCATGGCATAGCCAAGCAGCGGGTTTTCGGCGGAGACGCCGGGCAGCAGCCGCAGCAGCGCCGTGACCGCCAGCCCCAGCAGATTGCCCGCATACATCAGGAAGATGCAGACGATCGCCGCGACCGCCAGCCGACCCGGACCAAGCGCGTGCCGCTCCGGCGGCCGGGCGGGAACCGCGCGCAGGAGCAGCAGCCCGACGGGGATGGCAATGAGATACAGCGGCGCAAAGGTGACCAGCCAGATGCCCCAGGGCTGCGCCTGCCAGCCGGGCAGGGCGGCGTCCAGCACGAGCATCAGAAGAATCTGCGCGGCGGTGCCGACGGCGAGAATCGCGAAGACGGCGAAGCCGAGACGCGAAAACTGCCGCCGCGCCGCGCCGAGGTCCCCGGCGAAGGGGCGCTCCGGCGCGTAGGGCGTTCCGTCCGGCGGCTCCAAAAACAGCGGCGTGAGGGAGAAGAACACCAGACCGAGCAGCGTGTTGACGACTGCGCAGGCGACGGCGGCGCCCTCCGCCTGAGAGAAGGTCAGACCCACCGCCATGATGGCGACGTCGGGCAGCAGACCGAAATAGAGGAACATGATCTGAACCACCTGCTTGATGAGCTTGCCCGCGTGCGCCGGCACGGACAGACCGATGAACGCGCCGACCGTGGTGGCGAAGAAATCGACCGAGACCACCAGCGGAAGCCACGCGAGCACGCGCAGCGGAGACGTCCCCAGCAGCACCGCCGCGGCAAGGACGGCGGGCAGCAGGTCCAGAAGGCAGTTCGCCGCGCCGCCCAGCAGCGAGAAGAACAGCTTGTGCCAGGTGCTCTCGGGAATCAGCAGGAAGCAGTCCATCTGCGTGTCCTGCTCCAGCGGGTTGCCCATGGCGCGGAAGAAGACGAAGGCAGACAGCGTCAGAACGACGGGAATCAGCCCGTCCGTTGCAAGCACGAAGCGGCACAGCGCCGCCACGCCCGCCGCCGCAAGCAGATAGGTGACCGCGGTTTTCGTGAACACGCCGAGGCGGGCAAAGCGGAAGCGGTTGTACATCGCCTTGTGGAAGAAGACCGTCGCGCCGCGGCCGTGCCGCAGACCGTCCCGCTGCAGGCGGTCGCTGCGGTCCGTTTTGCGCCGGACCACGGCAAGCGCGGACTTCTCCGACTGCGCGCGCTCAAGCAGCGCGGCGGTTTCCTCGGACTTTGCCATGGCGTCCTCATAGAAGTCCGCCTTGATGCGCCAGATGACCGCGGTGAGCAGGACGCTGCCGACCACGACCGCCGCAAGGCAGGCCAGCGCGCCGGGCAGGTTGTCCTCCGACGCATAGACGAAGATGCCCTTCAGCCAGCCCCACAGCGGGAGAAACCGGGTGACGGGCGCGTTGAACAGGTCCAGGGCGGCGCGCAGAGGGCTGTTGCCGCCGAGCTTCCAGCACAGCAGGTATGCCCCGGCCAGCAGCGCAAGAAAAGCGTAGACGCCGCCGCGCAGGCGGCGCTTCCACGCGGGGCGCGTGGAGCACACCGTGTAGAGCAGCAGCTGCAGCAGCTTGCCCACGGCGACCGTCATGCACCAGACGACAATGAGCGCCAGCGCCGCCCACAGGCGCATGCCGAGGTTGAACACCAGATTGGGCACCTGAAAGAGCAGGTAGACCCCCGCAAGCAGGCTTGTGCCCAGCTGCGTCATCAGCCGAAACAGCAGCACGGACTGCGGCTGCAGGGGCGAGGCGAACAGCAGGTTGACGTCGGCGGGCAGGAAGATGCGGCTGCCGTTTTTGTCGGCGCTGAGCGCCGAAACGACGAACGCCGCCAGAATGACGCCGCCCACGGCCAGCTCAATGAGCTCCCCCGGCGCCGCGCGGAGGGTCTGCGCAAGCTCCGTGCCCGCCTCGGTCACGTCGTGTTCGACGGGCGGCTCCTCCTCCCCTGCCGCGTCCTCCAGCATGGACGCGCCGAGGCCAATCAGGACGCCGAGCAACAGGCAGGCGGCGAAGAAAATCAGCACCCAGGTCTTGAACAGCTTTTTGAGCTGATTGACAAAGGAGTGCCACGCGTAATATCCGAACAGACGCATACCCTCAGCCCTCCCCGGCGTCGGGCGTCCCGTCGTGCGCCATGGCATCCCGCCCGATGCCCTCCGTCACGTCGAAGAACAGCTGCTCCAGCGTCCTGCCGTCCTGCGCGAGCTCCGCGCGCGTCAGGTTGGCGCGCAGCTGCCCGTCCTGCAGAATCAGCGTGCGGTCCCAGAGCATGTCCACGCTGTCGATGATGTGGGTGCTCACCAGCAGGGTCCTGCCCTCGCCGCGCATCTGCTCCATCAGCTCCTTGAGCTGTTTGATGGCGTGGGGGTCCAGCCCGATCATGGGCTCGTCGAGCAGCAGCACCTGCGGCTCCGGCAGAAGGCCGAGGCAGATGTTCAGCTTCTGCTGCATGCCCTTGGACAGCTCGTCGCCGAATTTTTTGCGCTGGTCCTGCAGCTCAAAGCGCGCAAGCAGCGCCTCCGCGCGCGGCTTATAGTCCGTCAGGCGGTAGGCGCGGGCAAGAAACTCCATGTGCTCCGACACCGTCAGGTTCGGATACAGCGAGGGCATCTCCGGGATGTAGCCCAGCAGCCGCCGCGCCGCCGGGGTCTTGTTGGGCAGGCCGCCGACCGTGATGCTGCCGTCATAGCGCAGAAAGCCAATCATCGATTTCATCAGGGTGCTTTTCCCCGCACCGTTCGGGCCCAGCAGAACGGTCACGCTGCCGCGGTCCAGATGGAAGCTCAGGTCGTCGCAGGCGGTCAGCTTTCCGTAGCGCTTGGTCACGTGAGATACGTCCAGCATTGTGAATCCCTCCCGTTTGGCGGCGTTGCCGCCCATGATTTCCCATTATAACTACCGTTCGGTCGGGCGTCAAGAGGAGCGTGCCCGCCCTTCCTCCGCCCGGCGCGGCAAGAAAAAACGGCGGCTTTGCGCGGAGCCGCCGTTTCCATTGTCAGCCCAGCACGCGGCGGGCGACCTCTACGCTGGCCTTGGCGTCGCGGGCGTAGTAGTCCGCGCCGATGCGCGCGGCGTATTCGGGGGTGACCACCGCGCCGCCGACGAAGGTTTTGGGCGGTTCGGGCAGCGTGCGCAGCAGGGCGACCGTCTCCTCCATGGCGGCAAGCGTCGTGGTCATCAGCGCGGAGAGCCCGACGAGGCGGATCTGCTGCTCCCGCACCGCCGCGGCGATGGTCTCCGGCGCGACGTCGCGGCCGAGGTCCACCACCTCGTAGCCGTAGTTCTCCAGCACCGTCTTGACGATGTTCTTGCCGATGTCGTGCACGTCCCCGCGCACGGTGGCGACGAGCAGCCTGCCCTTCTTGACGGCGGCGGCGCCCTTGCGCGCCGCGCTCTCGCGGATGACCTCGAACACCGCCTGCGCCGCCTGCGCCGCGGAGAGCAGCTGCGGAAGGAACACGCGCCCCGCCTCGTAGCCCTCGCCCACGACGTCCAGCGCGGGAATCAGGTGTCCGTCCACGATGGACAGCTCGTCCTCGTGCGAGAGCGCCTCCCGCGCCAGCGCCGCCGCCTCCGCGCGCAGCCCGCGGATGACGGCGTCGTCCAGCGTCAGCGCGGCGGCGCTGTCCGTTGTCTTCTTCGCCGCCGGCGCGGCGGCGGCGGTCTTCGGCGGGACGTAGTCCGCAAAGCGCGCGATGTAGGCGCGGCTGCCCTCGTCCTCGCCCGAGAGCACGCGGAACGCCGCCACGGCGTCCATCAGCTCCGTCTGGTTGGGGTTGAGGATGGGCAGCGTCAGCCCCGCGTGCAGCGCCTCCACCAGGAAGGTGCGCGTGACGAGCGGGCGGTTCGGCAGCCCGAAGGAGATGTTCGACACGCCCAGCACGGTCTGCAGCCCCAGCTCCTCGCGCACCATGCGCAGCGCGCGCAGCGTCTCGCGCGCCTGCTCCTGCTGCGCCGAGACCGTCAGCGTCAGGCAGTCAATCCACAGGTCCTCGCGCGCGATGCCGTGGCGCAGCGCGGCGTCGAGGATGCGCTTGGCGATGGCAAAGCGCTGCTCCGCCGTCTGCGGCACGCCGGA
>JAILRK010000033.1 GCA_024698225.1 Oscillospiraceae bacterium
TCAAAATGATTGATTTGAAATCGCGCGTGCTTCGCACGCTCATGCCGCGCAGAGCGCGTCATGTCGTCTCATGCGATACCTACGCGCCTGCGGCGCTATCAAAATGCTTTTCAAGCATTTTGATCAGGTATCAGTATGATAGGAACGCAAAAAAACACGGCGCACCGTGGGAGAACATCCCGTGGTGCGCCGTGCGCGTCGTGTTGCAGTTCTGCCGGAGCGCTCAGGAGCGCAGCTCCATGAGCTTCTGCTTCAGCTCGCCCTCAATGCGGCCCAGCTCCAGCTCGGCGGCCTTGCGCTTCTCGGCGCCCTCGCGCTGGATGGCGATGACCTCGTCGAGCGTGGAGACGAGCTGCTCGTTCGTGTGCTGCAGCGTCTCGATGTCGATGATGCTGCGCTCCGCCTCCCGCGCCGTGGCGATGGTGCCCATCTTGAGCATCTCGGCGTTCTTGCGCAGCAGGTCGTTGGTCGTCTCGGTCACGGCGTTCTGGGCGGCGGTCGCCTGACGGCTGTGCTCCATGCCCAGCGCCAGCACCATCTGGCTCTTCCACAGGGGGATGGTGTTGACCAGCGAGGACTGGATTTTCTCGACCATCAGCGTGTCGTTGTTCTGCAGCATGCGCGTCTGCGGGCCCATCTGCAGCGACACCATGCGCGTGAGCTCGAGGTCGTGGATTTTCTTCTCGAAGCGGTTGCAGAGGTTCGCCATGTCGTTGTACTTCTGCGCGTCCTCGGCAAGGCCGGTGGTCTCGGCGCGCTGGCGCAGCTCCTCCAGCTCGCCCGCGCGGACCTCCGCCAGGCGCTTCTTGCCGGCGATGATGTACATCGTCAGCTCCTTATAGTACTTGAGGTTCAGCTCGTACATCTGGTCGAACATCGCGATGTCCTTGAGCAGCGTGACCTGGTGGTTCTCCAGCTCCTGGGTGATGCGCTCCACGCTGGACTCCGCCTTGCTGTACTGCTCCTTCATCAGCGCGAGCTTGTCCCGCTGCTTCTGGAACAGACCCGCCAGACCCTTTTTCTCCTCCTTGCCGAAGCCCTTGACCTCCAGCACGAGCCGGGAGAGCGTTTCGCCCACCTCGCCGAGGTCCTTGTTGCGGACGCTCGCCAGCGCGTTTTCGGAGAAGGACGCGACGCTCTTCTGCGCCGCCGCGCCGTAGTTGAGCACGAGGTTGGAGTCGGTGATGTCAATTTTCTGGGAGAAGTTCGCCACGGCCTGCTTTTCCTCCTCGGTGAGCAGGTCCTCGTCGAGCGAGACGGGCGTGACTTCCTCCTTCTGCGGCTCAGCAGCGGGCGTGGCAGGCGTGGGAACGGCCTCAAGCGTCAGCTCGGGCACGGCTGCCGTCGCAGTGGGCGTCAGGGTCAGCTCAGGAATAGAATTGTCAGCCATTGTCATATCCTCCGTATTGTGATTTGTTGAATACCGTCGCAGTCGTTCGCGGCGCGCCGCGTGCCGCCTACATCTCCACGGTGATGTTGTCCGTGCCGTGCTCTTCAAACTCGCCCAGGTACTCGTCCATGCGCTCGCAGAGCTCGTCGTAGTTCTCGGGCGTGGGGGACTCGCTGTCCATGTCCCGCAGCGCCAGCTCCTGCGCGAGAATCTCAAAGAACATCGCGTCTTCGTAGGCCATGATTGCCTCGTGAATGCCGCCGTCGGCAAACTTGCGGGAGGGAATCAGCTCGCCCTTGTAGGACTCGACCAGCGAGACCATCCCCTGGTCAAGGCAGTGGGAGAACACGGCGGTTTCCACATCGTCATAGTCGCGGATGCGGTCATCCCCGCGGGTGGAGTTGATGACCCAGTTGCCAATGTAGACCAGGTCGAGAAGACGGCGAAATTGCTTGTCCGTCAGATTGAGTTCCATACGCACGCCTCCATGCTGTCATTCTTCGCAGTTGTGCCTGCGCACTCACCGGAAAGACATTATAACAAGTTTTTTTGAAAAATGCTATAGGAAAATGCGGGGAGCTGTAGTATAATTTGATTATGAAAAAAAATGCAAGGATTACCGTGCGCGGCGGAGAGAGCGCCTACACCGTGCGCGGCACATGGGAGCGGACGGCGGAGGGCTGGCTGCTCGCCTATGAGGAGCCGTCCGTGACGGAGATGGGCGCGGTGCACACGGCGCTTGCCTGTGCGGACGGACGGGCGCTGCTCACGCGCGCGGGCGCGGTGCGCAGCGCGTTCCGCTTTGACCCGCGCGCGCCCCACGCCTCCCTGTACGAGACCGCCTACGGCAGCTTCCCCGCCGAGGTCGTGACCCACGCGCTGCGCGCGCGGCTGGGCGAGCGCGGGGGCGTGCTTGAGGCGCGCTATACCCTGACCATCGGCGGCGCGGTGCAGGAGCAGGCGCTGCGCATTCTGATTCAAACGGAGGAAGAGGCATGAGACAGGTGGCACTGGTCACGGGCGCGTCCCGCGGCATCGGGCGGGCGACGGCGGCGCGCCTTGCGCGCAGCGGCTATGCCGTGTGCGTCAACTATTACGAGCGGCAGGACAAGGCGGAGGAGCTGACGGCGCAGTTGCGCGCGGAGGGCTGCGCGGCGCTGGCGGTGCGCGCGGACGTCGCCGTGCGCGCCGAGGTGGACGCCATGGTGCGCACGACGGAGGACGCCTTCGGACCGGTGACGCTGCTGGTGAACAACGCGGGCGTCGCGGGACAGGCGCTCTTTCAGGACGTGACGGACGCCATGTGGGAGCGCTATTTTGCCGTCAACCTCAACGGCATGCGCCACACGATTCAGGCGGTGCTGCCGCACATGCTGCACGAAAAGCGGGGCTGCATCGTCAACATCTCCTCCATCTGGGGCCAGCACGGCGCGAGCTGCGAGGTGACCTATTCCTGCACCAAGCACGCCATCATCGGGCTGACGCGCTCGCTGGCAATGGAGCTTGCACCCTCCGGCATCCGCGTCAACTGCGTCGCCCCCGGCGTCATCGACACCGACATGGTGCAGGTGCTCGGGCAGGAGACGCTGCGCGCGCTCGCGGAGCAGACGGCGCTGGGGCGGCTCGGCACGCCGGAGGACATCGCCGCCGCCGTGGCGTTCCTCGCCTCCGACGAGGCGGGCTTCATCACCGGGCAGGTGCTCACCGCCGACGGCGGCTTTCTTCCATAAAAAAAACGCGGCGTCTGCCGCGCTTTTTTGGTGCCCGGCGGCGCCGCGTTCGGAAAAGACGTTCCTGTGAACGGGGGAATCGGCTCAGGCGCCGGTCGAGCCGAAGCCGCCGCTGCCGCGCCGGGTCTCGGGCAGCTCCGCCGTCTCCTCAAAGGACATCGGCAGATACGGCAGCAGGACAAGCTGCGCGATGCGCTCGCCATGGGTGACGGTGCGCGCGGTCTCGCCGTCGTTGTGCAGCGCGACCATCAGCTCGCCGCGGTAGTCGCTGTCCACCACCCCGACGCAGTTGGCGGGGCGCAGCGCCTCCTTCGTGGCAAGCCCGCTGCGCGCGAACACCGCACCGAAGGTGCCCGCGGGCAGCGCGAACGCCAGCCCCGTGCCGAGCCTCGCCGTGCCGTGCGGGGGGATGGTGACGCGCTCGCAGGCAAGGCAGGCGTACAAATCACAGCCCGCCGCCTCCGCGGACCCCCGCGTGGGCAGCACGGCGCGGCTGTCCAGCTTTTTTACCTGAATTGGTTCCATTGTGTTTCCTCCCTTGCGTCAGTGCTTCCGCCGCGCCGCTCAGATTGTGCGGTGAATCCACAGCCCCAGCATGGTCAGGGCGTAGAGCACCGGCTGGTGCACGACGTAGATGAGCATGCTTTTGCGCCCGACGGCGGCGAGGAAGGGCGCTTTCGCGGTGTAGAACCACTGCGGCAGCCGCCCGTCCCGGACGCAGGGCCCCGCCCAGGTGCCGAAGAGAAAGACGAAGGCCCAGGGCAGCAGCGGGAAATAGTCCGAGGAGTAGAACTCCGGCGTGGTCAGCCCGAACATCCAGAGATGCGGGACCGTGGTGGGGTAACCCAGCTCCAGCTTCCACGTGGCGAGCGCGCCGACGACGCAGAGCGCCAGCAGCGCCCACGGGTTCAGCCTCTGCCAGAAGCGCTGCGTCAGCCCGTAGAGCACCATGCAAGTGCCCAGCATGTGCAGCACGCCGAAGCGGACCGGCATCCCCATCAGCGTCGTCACCAGCGTGATGCCCAGCGCGATGACCAGCGCGCGCAGCCCGCGGCGGACGTTGCTGTGCGAAAAGTGGGAGCTGACGCCCGCGAGGATGATGAAGGTCACCGCGCTGACGTAGTGCAGCGCATCGGCGCCGGGGCTGGTGAACCAGCTCCACGGAAGGCCGCAGAAGGCGCAGAGGTCGTAGAGAATGTGGTGGGCAATCATGACAAAGATTGCAAAGCCCCGCATGGCGTCCATCAGCTCGATGCGCCGCCCTGTCTGTTCCATGCCGTATCGCCCCCTTTTTACGCACAGACTGTACCATAAAAACCCCGGCGGCGCAAGAGAAATGCGCGCCGGGCGGAAAATGCGGGAAGGAATCGAGAAATTGTCCTTGAAAAAGAGAGAAATTTCTGATAGTATAACATGCTGTGGATAAATCAATCCTTGATTTGCGGTATGCTCATTCGGAGGATCACAATAGATGGCAAAGAATACGATGGAAAAGCGCAAGGCTCGCCGCGAGAAGAGCGAGCGCAACATGAACCGCGCCGTGCTGCTGCTGACTGCCGGACTGGTGGCGGAGTGGTATCTGCTGATGGTGGACCGCTACTATGCGCGCGGCACCGTCAGTCAGGTCGTCACGTGGTATGACGCGCTCGGTGTGTTGGTGTGGGTCGGTCTGGCGGCGCTGGCGGCGGGCGTGGTCCTGCTGGTGCTGCGCGCGCGCAAGCCGTGGTTTGCCCGCCTGGGCGCCGTGCTGGCGGCCTGCGGCGGCTTCTTCGCGTTCAGCTCCATGCTGATGCGGCAGTTCTATCCCGCCGGCGTCATGGCGATGTGCGTGCTCGTGCCGGTGCTGCTGCTGCTCGGCATCGTCTACCTCTTCTATCAGGCGGAGTTCTCCCTGCAGGCGACGGCGCTTGCCATGGGCATCGCGGCGCTGGTGCTGCTGGGGCGCTCCTCCTCCCTGACGGCGCGCGCCTGTGCGGTGCTCGCGCTGCTGGGCATCGCGGCGCTGCTCGCCTGCGCACTTCTGCTGAAAAAGCGGGGCGGCGTGTGGAAGCGCGGCGAGAGGGAAGTGCGCGTGCTCAGCGCCAAGGCGGACTATCGCCTTGCGCTCGGCGTTCCGGCGCTGTGCCTCGTGCTGGTGCTCGTCGCGCTCGTCGCGCCCGCCGTCGCGTTCTATGCGACCTGGGTGCTCTCGCTCGCCGCCTTCGCGCTGGCGGTCTACTACACCATCCGGCTCATGTGAGCTG
>JAILRK010000034.1 GCA_024698225.1 Oscillospiraceae bacterium
GGGCGGGTCTGCGGTTCCCTGCCCGCTATTCCGCCGCAACCTCCAGCGTTTTCCCGCTGAATGCAACGCCGTATTTCAGAATCCGCTCAACACCGCGAGAGCGCAGCTCCTCGTCATAGCGCAGCGTCTCCATCTGCCGGAGCGCCGCCTGCGCCGCCGTCTTCAACGTCTCCGCCGACGCGCCCTTTGCTGCCTTCAGTTCTATCAGGATGCCCGGCAGCGCCGCGGTCCTCGGCTCCAATGACAAATCATAGCGGCCTTCGCCCGACTCCCGGTTCGAGCGAACGTGATAGCGGTCGTCCATCATGGCGGTGATCCCAAGCATCAAGCCCTGATAGAACATTTCCCCCGCCGTATCGTGATAGCTTGCGGAGCGCAGCAGTGTCTCCATCTGCTTTTGCAGCTCGTCCGCATTCCCGGTAAACAGCGCCTCCTGCACGGCGATTGCCGTGGAGCGCGGAATCAGCCCGTCCAGACGTTCGAGAATCTCCTTTTTGTAAACGCAGGCCACCTCACGGTTCGGAATTGCCACCTCGCACAGATACCCGTCGCCCAAAGTGAACGAGGGCTCCGCGCGGACCAGCTTCAGATATCCGGTCATCAGCAGGAAGCTGTCAATCGAGGCGGGGTTTTCCCGCAGCCGCGGATACACCACGTCGGTGTCAATATAGGTCATCACGGTCTTTCCCTGCAGCAGCGTCTTCAGGGCTTCATACCGCTCCGCCGTCGCCCCGCGCAGAAGCTCGGCGATGATATCGTTGGAGCTTGTGGAGACCCAGAACGCCTTCGGTCTGCAGGCATGGCTGAAATAATTGATGACCGACCATGGGTTGAAAATATCCGTCGAGCCAAAGCGATAGCCATCGTACCATGCGCAAAGCTCCGGCAACTTGTCCGGCACGCCGTAGTAGCGCGCCATGGTCTCGACCTCGTCCCCGGTAAAGCCAAAATACTGGCTGTACTGCTCATCCAGAACCGAGTTGACCTTCAGGTTGTTCAGTCCGCTGAAAATGCTCTCCTTCGCCACGCGCAGGATGCCGGTCAGAAAACCGAAGGACAGGTGCGGATTGTCCTTGAAGCCGCCGGAGAACAGATTGCGCATAAAACCAACGACCTCGTCGTAAAAGCCCAGCAGATGCCCCTGCTGAATCGGCGTGTCGTACTCGTCAATAATGATGATTGGCGCTGTGCCGTGGTGGGTGTGAATCATCCGGGAGAGCACCGCCAGCGCGCTCATCAACTCCGCCTCGCTCGCCGTGCCGCCGACAACCTTTTGATAGTAGTCCCGGTCAATCTCGGTGCAGCGGGAGCTGTCTGCCAGCTCGGCGTGCCGCTGATACTCACCGGCGAGCAGAAAGGCAACGTTTGCAAGCGTGTCGGCCCAGCAGGAGAGCTTCGCGTCCTTGAACGTGAGGAAAATGACCGGATACTTCCCCTGATAGCTGCGGTACTTTTCCCCGCATCGCCAGATGTTCCGGTCTCGGAAGTATACGGCGCTGTCCTCCTCCGTCTTCTCAAAAAAAGTGCGCAGCATGTCCATCGTCAGCGTTTTTCCAAAGCGCCGCGGACGTGTAAACAGGGAGACAAGCGGCAGCTCATCGATGAAATCGCGAATCAACAGCGTCTTATCCACATAGTAATACTGCGTGACGGCACGCTTATAGTCCGAAATGCCAACCGGCAGCGGCAGCAGCTCCCTGTTGTCTGCGTCCGCCTTCGTGCGCGCGTCCGCCGGGCGCTCTGCATCCGCGGGAATGCGCCAGACGTGCTTCTCCATCACCGCCCCGGCAATGCGCCCCGCCTTGCACAGCGCCGTCACGCGCCGCTCCGTCAGACCCCAACGCTCAGCGGCGTCTTTCGCACTCATGCTGTTCACCATTGCACCTCCTCCGTCTGTTTTTAGTATCAGTATAGCCGCTCGGAAGTCCCAAGTCAACAAAAAGAACAATACAACTGCCAAAACAAGTCGTATTGTTCTTTTCATTGTTCTTTTTATCGTTCTTTTCAAAGCGGCAAATCCCGGACCCGCTGCGTTGGCAGGGGTCCGGGATTTGCTGTCGTTCTATGCTTGGTTCCGCGCTCACTCATACTGATACCTGATCAAAATGCTTGAAAAGCATTTTGATAGCGCCGCAGGCGCGTAGGTATCGCATGAGACGACATGACGCGCTCTGCGCGGCATGAGCGTGCGAAGCACGCGCGATTTCAAATCAATCATTTTGA
>JAILRK010000035.1 GCA_024698225.1 Oscillospiraceae bacterium
CACGGTGGACGCGCGCGGCGACCACCGGCTTGCCATGGCGGCGGCGGTCGCCGCCTGCGCCTGCACCGCGCCGGTGACGCTGCGAGGGGCACAGAGCGTGTCCAAATCCTATCCTGCGTTTTGGGAGGACTACCGATGTCTCTATATGTGATTGGCGACCTGCACCTGTCGCTGACGGGCGAAAAACCGATGGACGTGTTCGGGGAAGCGTGGGCGAACCACGTCGAGCGCACGCGCGCGGCGTTCTCACAGCTGCACGACGACGACGTGACCGTGCTGGCGGGCGACAGCTCCTGGGGCATGTCGCTGGAGGGGGCGCTGCCCGATTTCGCGTTCATCGACGCGCTGCCGGGGAAGAAGCTGCTGCTCAAGGGCAACCACGACTACTGGTGGACGACGGCGTCGAAGATGAGGCGCTTTTTCGCCGAGCACGGCTTTACCACGCTGGACATCCTGCACAACAACTGCTTTTTCTACGGCGACTATGCCCTCTGCGGCACGCGCGGCTGGTTTTATGAGGAGGACGCCGAGGGAACGCACACGGGCAAGATGCTCGCGCGCGAGGCGCTGCGGCTCGAGACGTCGTTTCAGGCGGCGCAGGGGAAGCCGATTCTGTGCTTTCTCCACTACCCGCCGATTTATCAGGGCTACCGGTGCCCGGAGCTGCTGGCGCTGCTGGACCGCTGGCACGTCGAGCGCTGTTATTACGGGCATCTTCACGGCGTGACGCACCGCCGCGCCTTTGAGGGCAAGCGCGGATTTACGGAGTATTCGCTCATTTCCGCGGACTACTTGGGCTTCATCCCGAAAAAAATCTGCGATTAAGCCGTCAATTGGTGAAAATAAGGGTAGATTTTTTGAAATCCTTATGTTAGAATGTCGATTTGCAATGGGCAATTTTGATTTGTTCAAACGGAGGAAAGAGATACTATGACTGTCAAGAATGTTGAAAAGCTGGAGAAGAGCCGCGTTGCGCTTGAGGTTGCGGTCGACGCAGAGGAGTTTGAGGCCGCTGTCGCCAAGGCGTACGTCAAGATGCGCGGCAAAATCAACGTCCCTGGCTTCCGCCCGGGCAAGGCGCCGCGCAAGATGATTGAGAAGCTGTACGGACCCGAGGTCTTCTACAGTGAAGCGGTCGACGCCTCGTTCCCCGAGGCATATGAGAAGGCGGTCGTCGCCGAGAACCTCAACACCATCGGCTATCCCGAGGTGGAGATGGTCGGCGACGTGAGCGCCGAGGGCTATACGTTCAAGGCAACGGTTGCCGTGTATCCCGAGGTCAAGCTGGGCGCCTACAAGGGCGTCAGCGCGGTGAAGGACGAGGTCGTCGTCTCCGACGACGACGTGACCGGGCGCCTGAACGACATGGCGGAGCGCAATGCGCGCCTGGTCAGCGTGGAGCGCGAGGCGCAGTTGGGCGACACCGCCGTCATCGACTACGAGGGCTTCCTCGACGGCGTGCCCTTTGAGGGCGGCAAGGGCGAGGACCACCAGCTGGTGCTCGGCTCCGGCAGCTTCGTGCCCGGCTTTGAGGACCAGGTCGTCGGCATGAAGGCGGGCGAGGAGAAGGACATCGACATCACCTTCCCCGAGGACTATACCGCCGAGCTTGCCGGAAAGGCCGTCGTGTTCCACGTCAAGTGCAAGGAGGTCAAGTTCAAGGAGCTGCCCGCGCTGGACGACGAGTTCGCCAAGGACGTCTCCGAGTTCGACACCATCGACGAGCTGCGCGCCGACACCCGCAAGCAGATTGAGGACGAGCGCAAGAAGAGCGTGGACGTCGCCTTTGAAAACGCGCTGATGGAGAAGGTCGGCGAGGGCATCGAGGCGGACATCCCCGAAATCCTGATTGAAGAGCAGTGCAGGCGCTTCCTTGACGAGTTCAAGAGCCGCCTGGCCGCGCAGGGCATCCCCTATGAGCAGTACGCCAAGATGACCAACATGGACGAGGCAAAGTTCATGGCGGACGGCCGCGACACCGCCATCAAGCAGGTGCGCATGGACCTCGCCGTTGCGAAAATCATCGAGGAGGAGAAGCTCGAGGCGAGCGAGGAGGAGATTGCGGCGGAGTACAAGCGCGTCGGCGAGAGCTACGGCATGGACGTCGAAACCGTCAAGAAGTACCTCTCCGAGGGCGACATCCGCTCCTCCGTGCTCAACGGCAAGGTGATTTCCCTCGTCGTGGACAACGCGGTGGTCGAGGAGAAGCCCGCCGAGGAGGACAAGCCCGCCGAGCAGCAGGCGGAATCTGAGAACTAAACGACGACAGGCGCTGCCGCACGGCGGCGTCCGGAACGAACAACCACAAGCTCGGCTTTGTGGTTGTTCGTGTCAATACCCAAAATTTGAACAGGGTGTGAACACACCCTCAGGAGGTAACTTCATGGCATTGGTACCCTACGTAATCGAGCAGACGAACCGCGGCGAGCGCTCGTATGACCTGTTTTCCCGCCTGCTGGAGGACCGCATCATCTTCCTGGGCGAGGAGGTCAACGCCACCACCGCAAGTCTGGTCGTTGCACAGTTGCTCTTTCTCGAGGCGAAGGACCCCGACAAGGACATCCAGTTCTACATCAACTCGCCCGGCGGCAGCGTCACCGACGGCCTCGCCATCTATGACACGATGCAGTACATCAAGTGCGACGTGTCCACCATCTGCGTGGGCATGGCGGCGAGCATGGGCGCGTTCCTGCTCTCCGCGGGCACGAAGGGCAAGCGCATCGCGCTGCCGAACGCCGAGATTATGATTCACCAGCCGCTCGGCGGCTTCCAGGGCCAGGCGACCGACATTGAAATCCACGCCAAGCGCATGCTGGAAATCAAGGAGAAGCTGACCCGCATCCTCGCCGAGAACTGCGGCAAGGACTATGAGACCCTGCGCGCCGACTGCGAGCGCGACAACTTCATGACCGCGGAGCAGGCGAAGGAATACGGCCTCATCGACAAGGTCATCTACAAGCGGTAAGGAGAAGGCAGGACACGCTATGAGCGAATCGAAAAAGAACAGCCTGCGCTGCTCCTTCTGCGGCAAGCAGGAGCGCGAGGTGCACCGCATGATTCAGGGCCCCGCGGGCGTGCGCATCTGCGATGAGTGCGTCAATCTCTGCCGCGAGATTCTCAACGACGGCTACGACGCGCAGGAGGATGCGCCGCAGTCCCCGCAGGAGCTGCCCACCCCGCGCGAAATCCACGACGTGCTCGACCAGTACATCATCGGGCAGGAGGCGGCCAAGGTCGCGCTGTCCGTGTCGGTGTACAACCACTATAAGCGCATCTTCTTTGGCGGCGGGGACGAGGTCGAGCTGCAGAAGAGCAACATCCTCATGCTCGGGCCCACCGGCTCCGGCAAGACGCTCTTTGCCCAGACGCTCGCGCGCATCCTGAAGGTGCCCTTCGCCATCGCGGACGCCACCACGCTCACCGAGGCGGGCTACGTCGGCGACGACGTGGAGAACATCCTGCTGCGTCTGCTGCAGGCGGCGGACTATGACGTGGAGCTTGCCGAGCGCGGCATCATCTACGTGGACGAGATTGACAAAATCGCGCGCAAGAGCGAGAACGTCTCCATCACGCGCGACGTGTCCGGCGAGGGCGTGCAGCAGGCGCTGCTCAAGATTGTCGAGGGCACGGTCGCCAACGTCCCGCCGCAGGGCGGGCGCAAGCACCCGCATCAGGAGTTCATCCAGATTGACACGCACAACATCCTGTTCATCTGCGGCGGCGCGTTCGACGGCATTGAAAAAATCATCGAGAACCGGCTGGACCGCAAGAGCATGGGCTTTGAGGCGGTGGTCCAGTCGAAGCGGGAGAAGGACAGCACGCGCATTCTGCGCGAGGTGCAGCCGCACGACGTGCTCAAGTACGGGTTGATTCCCGAGCTGGTCGGAAGGCTGCCGGTCATCACCGCGCTCGACGCGCTCACGCGCGAGGACCTGGTGCGCATCCTGACCGAGCCGAAGAACGCGCTGGTCAAGCAGTATCAGAAGCTCTTCTCCTATGACAACGCCGCGCTTGTGTTCGAGCGCGAGGCGCTGGAGAGCGTGGCGGACCTGGCCATCGAGCGCCACATCGGCGCGCGCGGTCTGCGCGCCGTGATGGAGCAGACGCTCATGCCCGTCATGTACGAGCTGCCCTCCGACAAAAGCATAGACCGCGTCACCGTTACGAAGGCCTGTGTCGAGGGCAGCGAGACCCCGACGCTGGGTCACCGCGCGGCGGAGGAACCGGCGGCCCTGCCTGCCCAAAAGGCGAAAAAGGCGAAGGAGCCGCGCTTCAACTCCGCCTCTTAAGCACCCTTGAAGGAGGTTTCAGATGGAACCTGTCACAAAGAATATTCCGGCCCTCGCTCTGCGGGGGCTGGTGGTTTATCCGAATATGACCGCCGGCTTCGACATCGAGCGCATGATTTCCATGCGCGCGCTCGAGCGCGCCATGGAGGGCGACCGCGAGCTCTTCTGCGTCACCCAGCGGCAACTGACCACCGACCTGCCCGAGGCGGAGGACCTCTATGAGGTCGGAACGCTGGTGCGCGTGTCGCAGGTGCTGCGCGTGAGCGAGCGCGTGATTCGCGTGTTCGTGGACGGCATCTCCCGCGCGCGGCTGCGCCGCCTCTGGCAGCGCGAGCCCTACCTGCAGGCGCAGGTTGAGCTGATTGACGAGCGCAAGCCGCTGCGCTCCGGCGCGCGCACGGAGGCGCTGATTCGCCAGACCTACAACGCCTTCGGCGAGTACACGGAGCTGACGCAGAACCACAGCGCCGAGCTGCTGATTTCCGTGCTCAACGCCACGGAGCCGGGCTACCTTGCCGACCTTGTGGCAAACAGCATCAACATCCGCTATGAGGACAAGCAGGCGGTGCTGGAGGAGCTGCAGCACCTGCCGCGGCTGCGCCGCGTGAACGAGATTCTGCGCCGCGAGGTGGAGGTCGTCTCGCTCGAGCAGGAGATTGAGGGCAAGGTGCGCGACCGCGTGGGCCGCATCCACCGCGACTTCGTTCTGCGCGAGCAAATCAAGGTGCTGCAAAACGAGCTGGGCGAGGGCGACGACGGCGAGGAGCTGGACGCCTACCGCGAGCGCATCCGCGCGCTCAAGCTGACGGAGGAGGTCGAGCAGAAGCTGCTCAAGGACGTGGACCGCCTTGCCAAGCAGCCCTTCGGCAGCGCCGAGGCGTCCGTCCTGCGCAGCTATCTCGACACGGTGCTCGAGCTGCCGTGGAACAAGGAGACGCGCGAGCGCGCCAGCATCGAGGCGGCGCGCAAGATTCTCGAGCGCGACCACTACGGCATGGAGAAGGTCAAGGAGCGCATTCTTGAGTTCATCGCCGTGCGGGCGCTCAAGCCGGATGCCAAGGGTCAGGCCATCTGCCTGGTGGGCCCGCCGGGCGTCGGCAAGACGAGCATCGCGCTCTCCGTCGCCAAGGCGATGAACCGCAAGGTCGCGCGGCTGTCGCTCGGCGGCGTGCGGGACGAGGCAGACATCCGCGGCCATCGCAAGACCTACATCGGCGCGATGCCCGGGCGCATCGTGGAGGCGCTGGGCAGAAGCGGGTCGATGAACCCGCTGCTGGTGCTCGACGAGGTGGACAAGCTCGGCAACGACCAGCGCGGCGACCCCGCCTCCGCACTGCTGGAGGTGCTGGACGCCGAGCAGAACCACGCCTTCCGCGACCACTATCTGGAAATACCGGTTGACCTCAGCCGCGTCCTGTTCATCATGACCGCGAACACGCTGGACACGATTCCGCGCCCCCTGCTCGACCGCATGGAGGTCATCGAGCTGCCCAGCTACACCGACGAGGAGAAGCTGCAGATTGCGCAGCGGCATCTGCTGCCCAAGCAGCGCGAGGCGCACGGCATCCCCAAGACGGCGCTGCGCATCGACGAGGACGCGCTGCGCGCCGTCATCTCCGGCTACACCCGCGAGAGCGGCGTGCGCACGCTTGAGCGCCAGCTCGGCAAGCTCTGCCGCAAGACCGCCATGGCGCTGAACGAATCGGACGTGAAGCGCGTCGTCTACACGGCGGACAACCTGGCGGACTACCTCGGCGCGCCGCGCTACACGCGGGAGAAGGCGTCGGCAAAGGACCTGGTGGGCGTGGTCAACGGGCTTGCGTGGACGCAGGTGGGCGGCGAGATTCTGCCCGTCGAGGTCAACGTGATGGACGGCACGGGCAAGCTGGAGCTCACCGGCAACCTCGGCACCGTCATGCAGGAGTCCTGCCGCGCGGCGCTGTCCTGCCTGCGCTCCCGCGCGTCCGAGCTGGGGCTTGCGCCGGACTTCTACAAGACCAGGGACATCCACATCCACTTCCCCGAGGGCGCCGTGCCGAAGGACGGACCCTCCGCCGGCGTCACGGTCACGACGGCGCTGCTCTCCGCGCTCACGGGCCGCGCCGTGCGGCACGACGTCGCCATGACCGGCGAGGTCACGCTGCGCGGGCGGGTGCTGCCCATCGGCGGGCTGCGCGAGAAGACGATGGCGGCGCTGCGCGCGGGACTGCACACGGTCATCCTGCCGCAGGAGAACGAGAAGGACCTTGAGGAGATTGACCAGAGCGTGCGCGCGCGGCTGCGCTTCGTGCCGGTGGAGACGGTGGACGCCGTGTTTGCCGAGGCGCTGCTGCTGCCGGAGACGCACGCGGCGCCCGCGCTGGACGCCTTTGTGGAGCCGCCGGAGCGCGTGCTCTCCCCGGGGCTGAGGGTCTGACATGGCAATCAACTTCAACCAGGCGGAGTTCGTGCTCTCCGCCGCGTCCCCGAAGCAGTTCATCCGCGACGGGCGCAAGCAGCTTGCCTTTGCGGGGCGCTCCAACGTGGGCAAGTCGTCGGTCATCAACCGGCTGCTCGGACGCAGGAATCTGGCGCGCGTGGGCGCGTCGCCGGGGAAGACCACGCAGATCAACTATTTCCTGATTGACCGGAAGCTCTATCTGGTCGACCTGCCCGGCTACGGCTACGCCAAGGTCTCCAAGGCGGAGCGCGAGCGCTGGGGCAAGCTGATGGAGAACTACTTCCGCTCCAGCGGGCTCATCGACCTGGGCGTGCTGATTGTCGACGCGCGGCACAAGCCGACGGCGGACGACGTGACGATGTGCGCGTTTTTCCGCGCGAACGGCTGCCCGCATATCGTGGTTGCCAACAAGCTGGACAAGCTGAAAAAGAGCGAGGTCGAGCCGAACCTCGCGCGCATCCGCGAGACGCTCGGCATGGAGGAGACGGACGCGCTCGTCCCGTTCTCGGCGGAAAAGGGCGAGGGCAAGGAGCAGCTGCTGCGGCTGCTGCGGACATACTGTGAAACGAAACGAGGAGGAGAGGACAATGGCGACACAGGCGAAGTATAAGCGCATCCTGCTCAAAATCAGCGGGGAGGCGCTGGCGGGCGCAAACAAGACCGGCTTTGACTTCAAGGTCATGGGCGAGGTCTGCGACGTCATCAAGGAGTGCGTGGCGCAGGGGATTGAGGTCGGCGTCGTGATTGGCGGCGGCAACTTCTGGCGCGGCGTCAAGAACGGCGAGGGCTATATCGAGCGCACGCGCGCGGACCGCATGGGCATGCTGGCGACGGTGATGAACTGCCTTGCCGTGAGCGACGTGCTGGAGCAGAAGGGCGTGCCCGCCCGCGTGATGACCGCGGTGGAGATGCCGGCCTTTGCGGAGTACTACACGCACGAGCGCGCGATGAAGCACCTGAACACCGGCAAGGTGGTGCTGTTTGCGGGCGGCACGGGGCACCCGTTCTTCTCCACCGACACCGGCACCGTGCTGCGCGCGACGGAGATTGGCGCGGACGTCATCCTGCTGGCGAAGAACGTTGACGGCGTCTACAGCGCGGACCCCGCGAAGGACCCGACGGCGGTGAAGTACGACGAAATCCGCTATGACGAGGTGCTTGCGAAGCGCCTTGGCGTCATGGACCTGACCGCGACCAGCCTTGCCATGGACAACAACATCCCCGTCTACGTCTTCGCGCTCAAGGACCCGAAGAACATCCTGCGCGTCGCCGCGGGCGAGAACGTCGGCACGCTGGTGCACTGAGCATGGGACAAACCGACATCAAATTGCAGCGCGTCGAATACTTTGACGCGCTGCGCGTCTTTGCCAGCCTTGCCGTCATGGTGCTGCACCTCGCCGCCCAGCACTGGGCGGACACCGACGTGCACGGCGCGGCGTGGGGCGCGTTCAACGCCTGGAACGCGGCGGTGCGCTGGTGCGTGCCCGTGTTCGTGATGATCAGCGGCGCGCTGTTTCTGGAGCGCCCGGTCAGCCTGAACAAGCTCTACGGCAGGCACGTGCTCCGCATCGCCGTTGCGTTCGTGTTCTGGTCGGGACTGTATGCCTATGTCAGCGCGCGGCGCAGCCCGCTGGAGCGCTGGCAGGTCGTCTATGAGCTGGTGCGCGGGCACTACCACCTGTGGTTCCTCTATATGATTGCGGGGCTGTATCTTCTGGTGCCGCTGCTGCAGGCGCTGGTGGCGTCGGAGCGCCTGGGGCGCTATTTCCTGCTGCTTGCGCTGCTGTTCGGCTTCGCCCTGCCGGAGCTGACCGCGCTGACGGCGCAGTTCACCGTGCATCTCGGCGCGGACCTGCAGACGGCGCTGCAGACCGTGGACCTGCGCTTCGTCATGGGCTTCAGCGGCTATTTCGTGCTGGGCTGCGCCCTCAACCGCCGCACGCTGCGCCCGCGGGAGGAGCTGGCAATCTACGCCCTCGGCCTGCTCGGCTTCGCCGTCACGCTTTGGGGCACGCAGGCGCTGTCCCTGCGCGCGAACGCGGCAAACGGCCTGCTCTATGGCTACTGCACCGTCAACGTGCTCGCCGAGGCGGTGGCGGTGTTCACGCTGTTCAAGCAGCGGCTCAACAGGGGCTCGCGCCTGCTGCGCGCGCTCTCCGGCGCGAGCTTCGGCGCGTATCTGGTGCACGCCCTCGTCATCGACACGCTGCAGCTCCGCTTCGGCATCGACACGCTGTCGCTGCCGCCGCTGCTGTCGGTGCCGCTGCTCGCGGCGTTCACCTTCGTCTGCGCCTACGCCGCGGCGCTCCTTCTGCGAAAGCTCCCCCTGGTGCGGGAGTATCTGGTGTGATAAAAAACCACGGCCTGCCGCGATGCGTTTCGCGGCAGGCCGTTTTTTTGTCTGTGGTGTTCCGCCTTACTTCTCGGCGTTCTCCTTCGCCACGGCGCGCACCCGGTCCTCGGCGCGGACGAAGGCGTCCACGACGGCGGGGTCAAAGTGCGTGCCGGACTCCTCCTTGATGATGTCCATTGCCTTCTCAAAGGTGAACGGCTCCTTGTAGCTGCGGCGGGAGACCAGCGCGTCGAACACGTCCGCCACCGCCATGATGCGCGCGGACAGCGGCGTTTCCTCGCCCTTGAGCCCGCGCGGATAGCCTCTGCCGTCCCAGCGCTCGTGGTGGAACTCGGCAAGGTTCTTTGCCTCGTCCAGATAGGTGGAGTCCGGCACCAAATCGATGGCCTGGGCAAGCACCTCGCTGCCGTAGATGGTGTGTTTTTTCATCTCCGCAAACTCCTCGTCGGTCAGCTTGCCGGGCTTGTTGAGCAGCGTGTCGCTGATGCGGATTTTGCCCACGTCGTGCAGCGGCGCGGAGTTGATGACGTCCTTCATAAACTCGTCGGTGAGACGGTCGGCGTAGACGCCGTCGGCGCGCAGCTGCTCGACGATGATGCGCACGTAGGCGGCGGTCTTGCGCACATGGTCGCCGGTGCACTTGTCGCGGCTTTCGACCATGTCCGCCAGCACCATAATCAGGCCGTTCTGCATCCGCTCGATGACGTCGCCGCGGTGCTGCACCTCCGCGATGTAGCCCACCATGTCCTCGGTGGTCTTGCTGATGGAGTGGTACAGGTTTTCCAGCTCGTCTCCGGTGTGGATGTTGAGCTGGTGGATGCGCTCAAGCGATTCGGCGCGCTTGTCCTCGTCGGTGTAGGCGAAGGCGCTGGCAGAGTCGGCGATGGCGTTGATGGGCTGGACGATGTGCTCCTCCGCCAGCCAGAAGCCCATCACCAGCAGCGCAATGAAAAAGCCGAGGAACAGCGCCAGCACGCGCGTCAGATAGGAATAGCTGTCGATGCGGATTTGCTCCATCGAGATGTCCGCCGCGGCATAGCAGCGGCACACGCCCGCGCTGTCGTAGACGGGGGAATAGACGGTGAGCAGCCAGCCGTAGGTGTCGTCGGTGATGAGCGGGTCGATGGGCTTTCCGGCGAGCAGGTCGGCAACGTACGGCGCAAAGGACTCGTCAAAGGGAATCACCTCGCCCGGCTCGGAGGCGGGGGTGTCCTCGGTGTCCAGGTCGAAGACCACATGGCAGCCGTCCTCTTGAATCTGGTAGACGTAGACGTATTTGATGGACTGCGAGCTCTCCCGTATGCCGTAGAGCAGGTGCTCCACGTCGGCATAGCCGCTCGCCGCCTCGCCCTGCGCCAGGTAGTCGTCCACGCGGTCGGCGTCCAGCACGCTCGCCGCCAGGTCGGACACGGCCTTGCCGAGGTGCTCGTGGTCCGTAATCGTGGCGTTGCGGTAGAGCATGTAGCTGATGCAGGAGGCGGCGACGCCGGTGACCAGCATGGCGGCGGCAAGCACCAGCAGCGTCTTGAAGCGCAGGGAGAGGCGGCGGACGGTCGCCTTGTTTGCCTGCGTCTTCAGGCGCTGGTGCCGCCAGCCGAACAGCCCCGCTTTTTCCTTCAGCGTGTCCGGCAGGAGGCGGAGCAGCAGATACACCAGCGCCAGCGTAATCAGCTTGTCCAGCAGGTCATAGAGCAGGTCCGCGGTCAACTGCGAAATGAACACGCTCCTGTGGAAGCGCTCATAGAGCAGATGCGCCAGCGGCGCGGAAAAGCCCTCCCCAAAGTCCATGCCGTAGAGGAACCAGGTGATGACGGAGCCGAGCCCGCCGCCGAGCAGCGCAAACACGGGCGTGCACAGCAGCGTCTTCCACCAGGAGCGGAAATACCCCCGCAGCGCAAAGAGGGAGGCGCACAGCGCGATGAGCCCGTTGATTGTGGCGTAGTAGGCGTTGATGCCGTTGCCACCCAGACTGCTGAGCAGGTTGGTCAGGTAGCCCGTGACGATGCCGGGCAGGTATCCGCCCAGAATCGCCGCGAGAAACGTGCCGATGGTGTCAAGAAACAGCGGCAGTCCCGTCGCCGTCGCCAGGCGCGCGCCCAGCAGGTTCAGCGCAACGCAGCAGAGCGACAGCACGGCGGCATAACGCAGTGCGTTCCGCTGCTCGGGGGCCTCCCTATGGAAATCCGACATAACTGCACCTCCGATGTTTTTTGTTGTTGCAAAAATCCGTTGCGGTCAATCGATTGATGCTTGTTATTTTAGCATACTCCTTTTGGATTATCAACACATATCCGTTCGGCTTTGTTCTGTTTTGATGCCGCAGGATGCATAAGAACGACAAACCCCCGGCGCTGTGCGCCGGGGGTTTGCGGGGAATCAGAGGTCGATGGCGGAGCGCTTCTCCTCGCGGATGCCGTGCTTTTCGGCGTAGCCGGTGAGCATCAGCGTCAGCGCGCCGTCGCCGGTGACGTTGCAGGCGGTGCCGAAGCTGTCCTGCAGGGCGAAGACCGCCAGCATCAGCGCGGTGCCGTCGCTGTCAAAGCCAAGCACGCCGGTGATGAGGCCGAGCGATGCCATCACCGTGCCGCCCGGGACGCCGGGCGCGCCGATGGCGAAGACGCCCAGCAGCAGGCAGAACAGCACCATCGTGCCCACGGGGGGAATCTGCCCGTAGAGCACCTTGGACACGGTCATCACGAAGAACACCTCGGTGAGCACGGAGCCGCAGAGGTGGATGTTGGCGAACAGCGGGATGCCGAAGTCCACCATGTCGGAGCGCAGGTTGCGGCTCTTGCGCGCGCAGTCCAGCGCAACGGCAAGCGTGGCGGCGGAGGACATGGTGCCCACCGCGGTCAGATACGCGGGTCCGTAGTGCTTCACGACCTCGATGCCGGAGCGCCCGGAGTAGACCGAGGCGGAGCCGTAGAGCACGGCGAGCCAGATGTAGTGACCAACCATGACAATCAGAATGACAATCAGGAACACGGGGAGCTGACGGGTGATGGAGCCCTCCCAGGCAAGGCCGCAGAACGTGGCGGCAATGAAGACCGGCAGCACGGGGATGATGACCTTCTTGACAATCTCCAGCACGATGTTCTGGAACTCCTGCAGCACCGCGGCAATCGTGTTTGCCTTGGTCCAGACGGCGGCAAGGCCGAGGAGCACGGAGAACACCAGCGCGGACATGACGGGCATAATCTGCGGGATGTCAAGCTGGAAGGCGACGGCGGGCAGCGCGCGCAGGCCCTCGGGGTCGGTGATGATGCTCAGGTGCGGGATGATGGCATAGCCCGCGCCCATGGACAGGAACGCGGCAAGGATGCTGGAAACGTAGGCGATGACGATTGCCACAACCAGCATGCGCGTTGCGCTTTTGCCGAGCTTCGTGATGGACGGCGCGATGAAACCAATGATAATCAGCGGGACGCAGAAGGTGATGAGCTGGCCGAGAATGTACTTGACCGTTACGACGACGGTCATCGCACCCTGCGGCAGAACAAGACCCAGCAGAATGCCCAGCACGATACCGAGCAGGAGACGCGCGGGAAGACTTTTCAGAAGTTTCATGATGTCTCTCTCCTATACAACAAATGGTTTTGTGCGCATCGCGTTGCAATGCGCACAATAGACTATAATATACGCGCCGGCGGAAATGTCAAGGGGCTTACTCATACTGATACCTGATCAAAATGCTTGAAAAGCATTTTGATAGCGCCGCAGGCGCGTAGGTATCGCATGAGACGACATGACGCGCTCTGCGCGGCATGAGCGTGCGAAGCACGCGCGATTTCAAATCAATCATTTTGA
>JAILRK010000036.1 GCA_024698225.1 Oscillospiraceae bacterium
CGCTCGCGCATGGTTGCGCCCTCCAGAAAGTTCATACCGCGCAGCACGGCGTTTTTGCCGTAGCGGGACTTGAGCTCCAGCAAGGCAAGCTGGAGCTTTTTGTCGCGCTCCTGCCGCCTGTGGTCAACGAAGAGGTCAAGCTGCACCGTGCCCGGGTCGTTCGTCACGCGATTGGCGCACAGCCCGATGCGGCGGACCAGCAGCGTCCGGTTCACCCGCGCCGGGTCGTCAAAGAGCGCCAGCACGCCGTCGCTGATTTCGCGCTCGGCGTTCGTCGGCTGGCGGAAGCGCCGCGTGCCCTTCGCGTGGTTCGGCGTGATGCGTCCGAAGTAGTCGATGTGGCAGGGGCCGCTGTAGCCGCGCTCCACCGACTCTGGGTCGAAGCCCACCCACATCGTCACGGACTCCGTCAGCAGATTCTTGCGGGAGAGGTCCAGACAGAGCGCGTTCGCCATCTCCTGCACGATGACGCGCGTCTCGTGGAAGCTGTACGGCCGCGGCAGCACCTGCCCGTTGCTCAGGCTGTTGGACACGGGACGGTACGCCTTGATGTCCCGCATGGTCGTGGTCTCGATGCCCCAGGCGTGGTCAATCAGCAGCTCCGCGTTGACGCCGAACACCTTGTAGAGCCACTCCTCGTCATAGAGCGAGTATTGCGCAAGGTCGCCCATCGTGCGGATGCCGAGCCTGCCGAGCCGCGCCGCCGTCCCGCTGCCGACCATCCAGAAGTCCGTGAGCGGTTGGTGCTCCCACAGCAGTTCGCGGTAGCGCTGCTCATCCAGTTCCGCGATGCGCACGCCGTCCGCGTCCGGCGGCGCGTGCTTGGCGACGATGTCCATGCCGACCTTGGCGAGGTACAGGTTCGTCCCGATGCCCACGGTGGCGGTGATGCCGGTCTGCCGCAGGACGTCGCGGATAATCGTCATGGCAAGCTCGTGCGCGGAGCCGTGATAGGCGTGCAGGTACCCCGTGGCGTCGATGAAGCACTCGTCGATGGAGTAGACGTGCACGTCCTCGGGCGCGACGTAGCCCAGAATGATTTTGTAGATTTCGGCGGACTGCCTGATGTACGCCGCCATGCGGGGCGGCGCGATGATGTAGTCGATGTGCCGGCGGAGCCGCGCCTCCGCCTCGCGGATTTTCTGCTTTGCCTCAAACAGCCGCGGGCGACCGGGCACGCCGAGTGCCTTCAGCGCCGGAGAGACGGCAAGGCAGATGGTCTGGTCCGAGCGCGTCTCATCCGCGACCAGCAGAAGCGCCTTCAGCGGGTCCAGCCCGCGGTAGACGCACTCCACGCTGGCGTAGTACGACTTCAGGTCCAATGCCACGTAGGTCCTCGCTGCCATCTGCTCACCCCCCTGTTGCCATTACTGTAGCGTTCACTTGGCGGAATGTCAACGTCTCATTTGTAGCGCAATCGGGAACAAGCGGTTGACAGACGAGCGCGAGGCGGGTATAATGGCAGAAAACAGCGAAGGAGGGCGAGCGCATGGAGCGATATCACGCAGAGCGCGAAAAGCACCAGAACGTGGTAGGCAGGCGCATCGGGGAGGCGCGGAGACAGCACAAGCTGTCGCTGACCGGGCTTTCCGCGTTGCTGTCCGAGTACGGCGTGGCGGTGGGGCGCACGGCCATCAACAAGTGGGAGTCCGGCGAGAGCGTGCCGAACGCCTATCAGCTGCTGGCGCTGTGTCAGGCGCTGGACATCGAGGCGGAGCTGCCGTACTTCATGGCGTGCTGCAAGCAGGCGTCGCTCAACGCCGAGGGTCAGCAGAAGCTCAGCGCCTATCGGGAGGACCTGATTGCCTCCGGGCGATATCGCCACGCGCCGGAGGCGGAGGAGATCCGCTACATCGAGATGCCGGTGAGCCAACTGGCGGCGTCGGCCGGTACGGGCAGCTTTCTGGACGAGGGCAGTTTTGAGATGACGCGCGTCAACGCCGCCGAGGTGCTGGAGGGCGCCGCCTTTGGTGTCCGCGTCTCCGGAGACAGCATGGAGCCGGTGTACCACGACGCGCAAATCGTGTGGGTGCGCCCCTGCGACAGCCTGCGCCCGGGCGAGGTCGGCATCATGGTCTACGACGGCGAGGGCTACATCAAGGTCTACGGCACGCAGATGCCGCCGGAGGGCGAGCGTGAGGCCTACACCCGCAGCGACGGCACCATCGCGCCGCAGCCGGTGCTGATTTCCTACAACGCGAACTATCCGCCGCGCCCGGTCTCGGCGGACATGGGCTTTCAGATTGTCGGCAAGGTGCTGTGAGGGAGGCGGACGATGGACACATACGGAAGGCTGACGGAACTGCTCGACGAGCGCGGCCTGACGCTCTATCAGGCGGCGAAGCTCTCGCACCTGTCGCGCTCCACCCTGACCAACGCCCGCGACCGCGGCGGACAACTGTCCGTGGACACGATTGAGCGCCTCTGCGACGGGCTGGGTATCACGCTGGGAGAGTTCTTTGCGGCGCGGGAGGGCTGACGAAAAAGGCGCAGTCAGTCAGCGGAAGGATGAGAAAATGACCGCAAAAATCGCTCCGCGAAAACCCATCAAAAGAACTGTGCATAGGGTTGAGCTGCCGGTTTGGATGTCATACTGATACCTGATCAAAATGCTTGAAAAGCATTTTGATAGCGCCGCAGGCGCGTAGGTATCGCATGAGACGACATGACGCGCTCTGCGCGGCATGAGCGTGCGAAGCACGCGCGATTTCAAATCAATCATTTTG
>JAILRK010000037.1 GCA_024698225.1 Oscillospiraceae bacterium
TCAAAATGATTGATTTGAAATCGCGCGTGCTTCGCACGCTCATGCCGCGCAGAGCGCGTCATGTCGTCTCATGCGATACCTACGCGCCTGCGGCGCTATCAAAATGCTTTTCAAGCATTTTGATCAGGTATCAGTATAAGCCCGCACAAAAGAATCCAAACGCAGCAAAGGACCCTGCCTCGCGGCAGGGTCCTTCTGTTTTCCAAGGCAGGATTGTTGTTCCGTCAGGTGGCGGCAAGCTGTTCCTCGCAAAAGGCTTTCAGCTTCGGAATATCTCTGACGGCGGTTGTCCAAAGAATCTCACGGCTCATGCTGCCATAATTGTGCGCCACCAGATTCCGCATTCCCCTGATTGGCGCCCACTGAACGCGGCTGGCCGTCCGTTCGCGGAACTCCGGCGTGAGTTTTCCGGCAAGCTCTCCGATTTGCAGGATGCAAAATGACACCGAACGCTGATAATCCGCATCTGCATCGAACACCTGAAACGCAGTTCCATATCTTTGGATTGTCTTCTCGATTTCGGCGCAGTAATCACGGATATGCGCAATTCTCTGCAGGTCAGGCGACTGCATAGAGCTTCACACGCTCCTCTCTGACTCGTTTTCGGAAGGTCTCGTCACTCGGCAGCATGGCCGCTTGCTCCATCGAGCACACGGTAATCAGGTCGACGCGCTTTCCCAGGGCGTCCTCCAGGTCGCAAAGCACGGCGCCGAGGTCAAGCAGACTTTTGATTTCCGTGCCCGTTGTGTCGACCAACAGGTCCACGTCGCTGTCGTCCCCCGCCGTCCCTCTGGCGTATGAACCAAAGAGAAACACCGCGGGAATCGCGTATTTCTCAGCAATCGGGCAGACGGCTTTTCGTATCTGCTCCGTTGTCAGAATGCTCACGGACACGTCACCTCCATTTGCCGCTGTGAATCGCTGCGCACTGCATACAGTATACCTCAACGCCGCGGGAAACGCAACTGTGCGCATTGAAAAAACACCTTAAAATCGTTCGATTTCAAGGTGTTTTTCATGGTGGAGACTGCTGGACTCGAACCAGTGACCTCCTGCGTGTGAAGCAGGCGCTCTAACCAGCTGAGCTAAGCCTCCGTATTGTGCGGGACGCCGGACGTCCCGCATGGTGACCCGTACGGGATTCGAACCCATGTTACAGCCGTGAAAGGGCCGTGTCTTAACCACTTGACCAACGGGCCGCAGATGCCGCGTGAACGAGAAGGGGGTCAGTTGCGGGACGCCCTGCCGGACGCCCCGCATTTGGTAGCGGCACCTGGATTCGAACCGGGGACACTGCGGGTATGAACCGCATGCTCTAGCCAACTGAGCTATGCCGCCAAATCGTCCCGTTCACGAGGACGCTAGTCAGTATAGCAGAACGGGTGCCGGTTTGTCAATACTTATTTTCACTTTTTCGGCGTTTCTGTCGGACCCCGCCGCGCTGCGGCGAACAGCCGGCGCCCGAAGCGCGGGCGCCGGCTGTGTTGGGGGTGCTTATCTTGGGTGTGCCGTTCGGCTTAATACATGCCGTCCATGCCGCCCATGCCGCCGGGCGCGGCGGGAGGCGCGGGGGGCTCGGGCTTGTCGGCGACGAGCGCCTCGGTGGTGAGCACCATGCCGCTGACGCTCGCGGCGTTCTCCAGCGCGCTGCGCGTGACCTTGGCGGGGTCAACGATGCCCGCGGGAATCATGTCGCAGTAAATCTCCTTGTAGGCGTCGAAGCCGTAGCCGGACTTGCCGGAGGTCTTGACCTTCTCCAGCACGACGCTGCCGTCGATGCCGGCGTTGGCGGCAATCTGGCGCAGGGGCTCCTGCAGGGCCTGCGCGATGATCTTCACGCCGGTCTTCTCGTCGCCCTCGAGCGTGTCCATCAGCTTCTCGACCTCGGGCACGGCGTTGACGTAGGCGGTGCCGCCGCCGGCGACGATGCCCTCCTCAACCGCCGCGCGGGTGGCGTTGAGCGCGTCCTCGATGCGCAGCTTCTTCTCCTTCATCTCGGTCTCGGTGGCAGCGCCGACCTTGATGACCGCGACGCCGCCGGCGAGCTTCGCCAGGCGCTCCTGCAGCTTCTCCTTGTCGTAATCGGAGGTGGTGACGGCAATCTGGCTGCGAATCTGCGCGACGCGGTCCGCAATCTCCTTCTTGTCGCCCTTGCCGCCGACGATGGTGGTGTTCTCCTTGGTGACCTTAATCTGGTTGGCGCGGCCGAGCATGGACACGTCCGCAGACTTGAGGTCGTAACCCAGCTCCTCGCTGATGACCTGGCCGCCGGTGAGGATGGCGATGTCGCGCAGCATCTCCTTGCGACGGTCACCGAAGCCGGGCGCCTTGACGCACACGACGTTCAGCGTGCCGCGCAGGCGGTTGACAATCAGGGTGCTCAGCGCCTCGCCCTCGACGTCCTCGGCGATGACGACCAGCTTCTTGCCGCTCTGGACCAGCTGCTCGAGCAGGGGCAGGATGTCGGCGATGACGGAAATCTTCTTGTCGGTGATGAGCAGATAGGCGTCGTCCACGACGGCCTCCATCTTCTCGGTGTCGGTGACCATGTACGGGGTGATGTAGCCGCGGTCAAACTGCATGCCCTCGACGACCTCGCTGTAGGTCTCGGCGGTCTTGCTCTCCTCGATGGTGATGACGCCGTCGGCGGAGACCTTCTCCATCGCCTCGGCAATCAGCTTGCCGATGAACTCGTCGCCGCTGGAGACGGTGCCGACGCGGGCGATGTCGTCCGTGCCGTTGACCTTCTGCGCGTTCGCCTTGATGGCGGCGACGGCGGTCTCGACGGCCTTCGCCATGCCCTTCTTCATCACGATGGGGTTCGCGCCCGCGGCGAGGTTCTTCAGGCCCTCGCGCACCATCGCCTGCGCCAGCAGCGTTGCGGTGGTGGTGCCGTCGCCGGCGACGTCGTTGGTCTTGGTGGAGACCTCGCGCACGAGCTGCGCGCCCATGTTCTCAAACGGGTCGTCCAGCTCAATCTCCTTGGCGATGGTCACACCGTCGTTGGTGATGAGCGGCGCGCCGAACTTCTTGTCGAGCACCACGTTGCGGCCCTTGGGGCCCAGCGTGACCTTGACGGTATCGGCGAGGGTATTGACGCCGGCTTCCAGCGCCTTGCGCGCGTCTTCGCCGGACTTGATGAGCTTAGCCATAATTCATGTGCCTCCTTTGATTATTCAACAATGGCGAGGATGTCGGACTGACGGACGATGGTGTACTCCACGTCGTCAACCTTGACCTCGGTGCCGGAATACTTGCTGGTGATGACCTTGTCGCCGGGCTTCACGGTCATGACGACGTCGTGGCCGTCGACCATGCCGCCGGGACCGACGGAGATGACCTCCGCGACCTGCGGCTTCTCCTGCGCCTTGGCAGTGAGGATGATGCCGCTCTTGGTGGTCTCTTCCGCCTCGGCGAGCTTGAGCACGACGCGGTCTGCAAGCGGAGTGAGTTTCATGGGAATTGCCTCCTTGTATATCCAAATTTTTTGAAACAAGTTTCGTGGTTAGCACTCTTTTTACCCGAGTGCTAACCGACGCTGTTATATTAGCGCAGAGGCCGTTCAAATGCAAGTGTCTTTTTGCAATTTTTCCGCGGTTTTTTCAAAATTCATCATTTGTTCAAAAAAACGGAGCCGTTCCCGGCTCCGTTCGTTCGCATCGCTATTGCAGGCGCAGGGGCAGCTCCAGCCCGTGCGCCTCCAGCAGCGCGCGGTCGCGCAGGACGGTTTCCGCCGCGCCGTCCGCCGCCACTGCCCCGTCGGAGAGCAGGACCACGCGCGCGCAGGTGTCGAGGACCATGTCCAGGTCGTGCGAGGCGACAAGCCGCGTCTGCCGCAGCCCGCGGATCACCTCGATGACGCGGCGGCGGTTGCGCGGGTCGAGCGCCGCCGTCGGCTCGTCCATCAAGATTGCCTCCGGCTCCATCGCGAGCACGACGGCAATCGCCGCCATGCGCCGCTCGCCGACGGAGAGGCTGTGGTTGCGCCGCTCCTTCAGCGCCGCGATGCCGAGCTGCGAGAGCGCCGCGTCCGCGCGCGCCTCCGCCTCCTCCCGCGTCAGTCCGTAGTTGAGCGGGCCGAAGACCAGGTCCTCGTGCACGGTGGGCATGAACATCTGCTGCTCGGCGTTCTGCAGCACGAGGCCGAGCCTGCGCCGGACCGCACGCAGCGTGTCGCGGCGCAGCGGCGCGCCGCCGACGCGGATGACGCCCTCGCCGGTCAGCAGCCCGGTCAGCAGCTTCAGCATGCCGTACCGTTGTCGATCCTCTTGCCGCCGTAGTCCGATGTCAGGGAGCCG
>JAILRK010000038.1 GCA_024698225.1 Oscillospiraceae bacterium
TCAAAATGATTGATTTGAAATCGCGCGTGCTTCGCACGCTCATGCCGCGCAGAGCGCGTCATGTCGTCTCATGCGATACCTACGCGCCTGCGGCGCTATCAAAATGCTTTTCAAGCATTTTGATCAGGTATCAGTATAAGAACCACTTGCAAATGTGCCCTGTGCATGATATACTCCCACACAGCAAAGACTGAAATTCTGAACAGGAGGATACAAATATGAAGAAATGGGTATGTTCCGTCTGTGGTTACGTTTGGGAGGGTGAGACCCCGCCCGAGAAGTGCCCCGTCTGCAAGGCGCCCGCCAGCAAGTTTTCCGAAATGAAGGAAGGCGAGAAGCTCGCCGCCGAGCACGAGTTCGGCATCTATGGCAAGACCGTCAAGAATAACCCCGACATCGACGAGGAGACCAAGAAGTACATCTTCGAGCAGCTGCAGTCCAACTTCACCGGCGAGTGCAGCGAGGTCGGCATGTATCTGTGCATGGCGCGCGTGGCGCACCGCGAGGGCTATCCCGAAATCGGCCTCTACTGGGAAAAGGCCGCCTTCGAGGAGGCTGAGCACGCCGCCAAGTTCGCCGAGCTGCTGGGCTCCGACCTCGAGGTCAACATGACCGACAGCACCAAGAAGAACCTCGCCTGGCGTGTGGACTGCGAGTACGGCGCGGTCAAGGGCAAGTTCGACCTCGCCGCCTGCGCGAAGAAGAACGGGCTCGACGCCATCCACGACACCGTCCACGAGATGGCGCGCGACGAGGCGCGTCACGGCAAGGCGCTCGAGGGCATGCTCAAGCGCTATTTCAAATAAGGAGAGACGACCATGAAGTATGTTTGCCCCTGTGGCTATGAGTACGACCCCGCCGTCGGCGACCCCGACAGCGGCATCGCCCCCGGCACTCCGTTTGAGGCGATTCCCGAGGATTGGGTCTGCCCGGTCTGCGGTCTCGGCAAGAGCGAGTTCGTGCCCGCGTAAACCAACTGCACAAAAAAGAGCGAGACGCCGGTCTCGCTCTTTTTTGTGCATGGTGACCGATTCAATTCTGGACAAAACGGCGGTCCTATGATATAATAACCATATCTATGGACAATAAGGAGGAATGAGATATGGACGTTCAGGAAATTCTGCGGCATGTGGACCACACGCTGCTCGCGCAGGGCGCGACCTGGGACGAAATCCGCGCCATCTGCGACGACGGCATGAAGTACGGCTGCGCCTCCGTCTGCATCCCGCAGAGCTACGTTAAGCGCGCGGCGCAGTACATCGCCGACAACTGGCGCGAGAAGGGGAGCTGGCTGCCCGTGTGCACCGTCATCGGCTTCCCCAACGGCTACACGCCCACCGAGGTCAAGTGCTTCGAGGCGGAGAACACCGTGCTCGACGGCGCGGGCGAGGTGGACATGGTCGTCAACATCGGCTGGGTCAAGGACGGACGCTGGGACGACATTGAGGACGAAATCAACGAGATTAAGGAGGCCTGCAACGGCCGCGTGCTCAAGGTCATCATCGAGACCTGCCTGCTCACCGAGGCGGAGAAAATCAAGCTCTGCGAGGTCGTCGCCCGCTCGGACGCGGACTTCATCAAGACCTCCACCGGCTTTGCCGGGGGCGGCGCGACGCGCGAGGACGTGAAGCTGATGGTGGAGCACTGCACGGGCAAGCTGGTCAAGGCGGCGGGCGGCATTGCCGACCTCAAGGACGCGGAGGACTTCCTCGCCCTCGGCGCGGCGCGCCTGGGCACCTCCCGCATCGTCAAGGCCGTCAAGGCGATGGCGCAGTAATACCGCCCGCCCGGCGGCATGCCGGACAACTCCCCGCGCAGGGGAGCGATTACGAAAGGAGATTTGATATGGCGACTCCGCACAACAGCGCCGAAAAGGGCGCGTTCGCAAAAACCGTTCTGATGCCCGGCGACCCGCTGCGCGCAAAGCTGATTGCAGAGACCTTCCTCATCGACGCGAAGCTGGTCAACAACGTGCGCGGCATCCATGGCTATACGGGCACCTACAAGGGCACGCCGGTCAGCGTTATGGCGTCCGGCATGGGTTGCCCGTCCATCGGCATCTACTCTTACGAGCTGTTCACGCAGTACGGCGTGGACAACATCCTGCGCATCGGCTCCGCCGGCGCGATTTCCCCCGACCTCAAGCTGCGCGACGTCGTGGCGGGCATGGGCGCCTGCACGAACTCGTCCTTTGCCAACCAGTACCGCCTGCCCGGCACCTTCGCCCCCATCTGCAACTACGAGCTGCTCTCGATGGCGGTGGAGGCGGCGGGCGAGATTGGTGTGCGCATGCCCGTGGGCAACCTCTTCTCCTCCGACACCTTCTATGACGCCGCGGCGTCCTCGATGCAGTGGGCAAAGATGGGCTGCATGGCGGTGGAGATGGAGGCGGCGGCGCTCTACTGCAATGCGGCGTACACCCACAAGCGCGCGCTGGCCATCTGCTCCATCTCCGACAGCCTCGTCACCGGCGAGGAGCTCAACGCGGAGGAGCGTCAGAACAGCTTTACCAACATGATGAAAATTGCGCTGGAGGTCGCCGTCAAGGCGACGAAGCTGCCCGACCTCGACGAGGCTGCCGTCACGGCGAGCAAGTAAGGGGGGCGGCGCATGCGAGTAATCGACATTGAAGACATCAACGAGGCCATGGAGGACCAGACCGCCTTTGTGCTGCGCTGCGAGGAGAGCTACCGCGACAAGCTGAGCAACACGGCGGCGCGCGTGCTCGACGTGCACGACAGCAAGCCCATCGTCTGCCTGACCGGTCCCTCCGGCTCGGGCAAGACCACCACGGCGATGCGCCTGAAGACCTACCTCGAAAACCTTGGCGTGGGCGTTGCGCTGGTGAGCATGGACAACTTCTTCCTGCCGCTGGACAAGCGCCCGCCCGAGGCGACGGACTGGGAGTCCCCCTACTGCGTGGACAGGGAGGCGCTGTCCGAGTGCATCCTGCGTCTGGCGGAGGGTGCGACGGTGGAAGCGCCGTGGTATGATTTCAAGGCGGGCGACATCGGCGGCTACCACAGCATCGAGGGGTATAAGGACGGCGTCGTCATCGCGGAGGGCATCCACATGCTCAACCCGCTGATTCTGGACCTGATGCGCGGCTCGTACACGGGCGTGTACGTCGCGCCGCGCACGCGCATCATCACCAAGGACGACAAGGTCGTCAACCCTGAGCAGCTGCGCGTGGCGCGCCGGATGCTGCGCGACCTGATTGGGCGCGGACACAGCCTGCGCCAGACGGTGGAGCGCGCGCAGAGCGTGGACGCGGGCGAGCTGAACTACATCCAGCCCCACAAGGGCAACGCCTCCATCCACATCAACACCTTCCACGACTACGAGCCCTGCATCCTCGCCAAATACCTGCGCGAGCTGCCGGAGTTCCACAAGGAGCTGGACGACGCCTTCATTGAAGAGCATGGGCTGGTGGACCTGATGCGCGTGGTCAACTCCGTCCCGGCGCTGACGACGCCCTACGTGCCGAAAAACTCTCTCGTGCGCGAGTTCGTCGGCGGCAGCATCTACGAATACTGATGCGGGCGGAGGAGCGCCGCGCGGCCATTCTGGAAACGCTGCGCCGGGCAAACGAACCCGTCAGCGCCGGCGCGCTGGCGGCGGCGTGCCGCGTCAGCCGCCAGATTATCGTGGGCGACGTGGCGCTGCTGCGCGCGGCGGGGGAGGACATCGCCGCCACGCCCCGCGGCTACGTCATGCAGACCGCGCCCGCGGGCATCGTGCGGCGCGTCGCCTGCCGCCACACGAACGCGGAGATGGGCGACGAGCTCAACGCCATTGTCGACCAGGGCTGCGAGGTGCTGGACGTGGTGGTGGAGCACCCCCTTTACGGACAGCTCACCGGCGCGCTGCGGCTGAAGAGCCGCTACGACGTGGGCGAGTTCCTGCGCCGCTGCGCGCGCGCCGAGGCGAAGCCCCTCTCCGAGCTCACGGAGGGCATCCACCTGCACACGCTCTCCTGCCCGAGCGAGGCGGCGTTTTTCCGCGCGCGCGCTGCGCTGGAGGCGCTGGGCTTCCTGCTGGATGAAGAGAATTGATAGGTTTTTTGAAAAACCCGCAGTTGACAAATACCTGGCTTCTTTGTATAGTGTGCTTTACAGGTGTCTTGACACCTCGGAGCACACTATACTTTTGTGTATGAGGTATGGATTATGGCTGATTTGAAGACGTTTCTGAAACGCAAAAACATCGAGTTCTCCGCCAGGCGTTACGGCATTGACGCGCTGGGCGCGATGGCGCAGGGCCTGTTCTGCTCCCTGCTCATCGGCACAATCATCAAAACGCTGGGGCAGCAGCTCGGCGTGCAGCTGCTCACCGACATCGGCAGCTACGCCATGGCGGTCTCGGGACCGGCGATGGCGGTTGCCATCGGCTACGCGCTCAAGGCGGACCCGATGGTGCTCTTCTCCCTCGCCGCCGTCGGCTGGGCGGCGAACGCCGAGGGCGGCGCGGGCGGGCCGCTGGCGGTGCTGCTCATCGCGATAGTCGCCGCCGAGTGCGGCAAGGCGGTCAGCCACGAGACGAAGGTGGACATCCTGGTCACGCCCGCCGTCACCATCCTCGTGGGCGTGGCGCTTGCCAAGCTGATTGCCCCGCCCATCGGTGCGGCGGCGCAGGCCTTCGGGCTGGTCATCGACTCCGCCACCAAGCTCCAGCCCTTCTGGATGGGCATTGCGGTCTCCGTGCTCGTGGGCATTGCGCTCACGCTGCCGATTTCCTCCGCCGCCATCTGCTCCGTGCTGGGGCTGACCGGTCTTGCCGGCGGCGCGGCGCTGGCGGGCTGCTGCGCGCAGATGGTCGGCTTCGCCGTGATGAGCTTCCGCGAGAACGGCTGGGGCGG
>JAILRK010000094.1 GCA_024698225.1 Oscillospiraceae bacterium
ATATAAAATACTGTTGAAAAAAGAAGAACAAAAAAATGGTATGAAAGAGTGCAGTATTATTTTGATGGCTTACTACAAGCAGCAAATATGCAGAAGTTCTATCAAGAGCATGTAGAAGAGTTTCACGAAGCTGATTATAACGATATGTGGAAGAATTATGCTTCAGATTACTATTTGATGGATACCTACTATCGTAAGTTCTTCGAGGCATATGGAAAAAGTCTAAAGGAAACCAACTCGCGAATAAGTGATTCTTTTATGAGTGCTGCTGATTATGTGGAAAACTTGTACAAAACAGGATTCTTAGCGAAGCTTAGTAGCAAGTGGACCACTCTAACCAAAGCAGAGCTTAACGATGGCCCGGGCGAGGTGGCGGACCCCTGGTACACGCGGGACTTCGAGCGCACCTGGCAGGACGCGCTGGAGGGCTGCCACGGTCTTCTGAACGCCATTCGGGAAGAACACAACCTGCCAAGTCGAAAAGGAGCACGCCATGGATAAAAACAGCTTTGCGCCGCTGCCGCCGATGGGCTGGAACAGCTATGACTATTACGACACGACGGTCACGGAGGCGGAGGTCCTGAAAAACGCGGCCTATCAGGCGGCGCATCTCCTCCCCTATGGATACGAGTACGTCGTTGTGGACATCCAGTGGTACGCCATCGGCGCGGGAAGCAGAAGAGACGAATACCAGTACATCCCCTTTGCTCCGGTCTCGATGGACGGCTTCGGACGCCTGCTGCCCGACGAGAGCCGCTTTCCCTCGGCGGCGGGCGGCGCAGGCTTTGCACCGCTGGCGAAGGCCATCCATGACATGGGCTTGAAATTCGGCATACACATCATGCGGGGCATTCCGCGCGAGGCTGCACACCGGCATCTGCCGGTCCTCGGCACGAACGCGACGGCGGCGGACGTTGCGGACCCTGCGAGCGTCTGCCGATGGAACCCGGACATGTACGGCGTGCGGGACAGCGCTGCCGGTCAGGCGTATTATGACGGCATCGTCTCTCTGTACGCGCAGTGGGGCGTGGACTACATCAAATGCGACGACATCTGCAACGTGAACAACACCTCCCCCACGGAGGAAAACGCATTCGCCGCCGCGCATGAAATACGGATGCTGCACGAGGCCATCCTGAAAACGGGCAGGCCCATCGTGCTGTCGCTCTCGCCCGGTCCCGCGCTGCTTCGCCAGGCGCAATTTTACGCGCGCTACGCCAACCTCTGGCGCATCACGGACGATTTCTGGGATGACTGGCAGCTCCTGCGCGGCATGTTCGCCCGCTGCGAGCAGTGGCAGGACCACATGGACGCCGGCTGCTATCCCGACTGCGACATGCTGCCGGTCGGCAGGCTCGGAAAGGGCTTCGGGCAGGAGCGGACAAGCCGCTTTACCCCCGCCGAGCTGCGGACGATGCTCTCGCTCTGGTGCATGGTCTCCTCCCCGCTGATGCTCGGCACGCACCTGCCCTCGCTGGACGAGGCAACGCGCGCGATTCTGACCAACCGGGACGTCCTCGCCCTGCGGGACCCCAAGGCAAGGCCCCGAAAGCTCCGCCGCACGGAAGAGGAGGCGGTCTGGTATTGCAGGGACGGGTTGCAGGGCACGGACACGTTCGCCCTGTTCAATCTCTCGGACGCGCCGCGGCGCATCTCCTGCGACGCAGGCGAGTTCATCGGCGCACAGCCGCCCTTCCGCGTCCGCGACCTCTGGACAAAGGAGACCACGACATCGGCGGAACGCGTCCTGACGCGGACGGTCGCGCCCCACGACGTGGCACTGCTTCAGATATGAGTGCGGAGGCTGAGGATATGAACGAGAAAACCGCATGCAAAGCCGCACGGCAGCGGACGGGCCCGCTGCTCGTCAGCCGCTGCCTTGCGGGCGAGCCCTGCCGCTACGACGGCAAGGACAACCTCGTGCCGGCGGTCCGGGCAATGGTGGAACGCGGCGAGGCGGTCGCGGTCTGTCCCGAGGTGCTCGGCGGACTGCCGACGCCGCGCGTGCCGAGCGAGCGCCAGCCGGACGGGCGCGTCCTGAACCGGCAGGGCGAGGACGTGACCGACGCCTTTGTCCGCGGCGCGGCGTGCGCGATGGCGCTTTGCCGCGCGCAGGGCTGCACGGGCGCAATTCTGAAGGCGCGCAGCCCGTCCTGCGGCTGCGGCACAATCTATGACGGCAGCTTCACCGGCACGCGCGTTGCGGGCAACGGCGTGTTTGCCCAAATGCTGCTCGACGCCGGCATCCCCGTGCGCACGGAGGAGGACGCCGCGGAAACACAGCCATGACTGAGACTTGCAGAAAACGCACGCAGGGTGTATGATAGAGAAAGTCTTACAATATGGAGGTGGCAGAATGGGCTTTGCCGTATTTGCCGACGGAACCGCCAATCTTCCGAAGGAGCTGCTGGACGGGATTACGCTCCTGCCCTGCGAATACACGGCGGACGGTGTTTCCCGTGTCTATACAGGGGATTTGGAGTCGTTTGACGCACACAGCTATTACGAAGGTCTGCGCAACGGGCTGACGATTCGCACCAGTCTGCTCAACACACAGGTCTTTCTCACGCATTTCGCGCCGATTCTGGAGAAGGGGCGCGACGTCATCTATATCGCCATGAGCTCCGGCATCAGCGGCACCTACAACGCCGCGCGCCTCGCCGCGCAGGAGCTGATGGAGCAATACCGCGGGCGTTTCGTCCACATTGTGGACTCCCTCGGCTGCGGTTTTGGCAACGGGCTGCTCGCCATGCTGGCCGCGGAGCTGAACCGCCAGGGCAAAGGCGCCGAAGAGGCCTCCGACATCCTGGACCGTGAGGTGCCGCACACCTGCCAGTACTTCACCGTGGATGACCTGAACTTTCTCAAGCGCACCGGCCGCGTCAGCGGCATGACCGCCAGAATCGGCACGATGCTCAACATCAAGCCCATCCTCTTCGGGGACAGCACGGGGCACATCGTCTCCTGCGAGAAGGTGCGCGGACGGCGCAGCTCCATTGAGGCACTTGCCCTGAAGTACGAAGAAAAGCACATGAAGCTCAAAGCGCCGAAGGTCTGCATCTCCCACGGCGACTGTCTGAACGACGCGAAGGAGCTTGCCGCGCGTGTGCTCCGCATCACGCCGGACGCCGACCTCACCATCAGCATGCACGAGCCCTTCTCCGGCGCCCACGTCGGGCCGGGCATGCTCGGGCTGTTCTTCCGCGGCACGGAGCGCTGAACGCCATGGCGGAAAACGAACGCAAAGCCATCGAGGCCCTGCTCGCGCGCCACGGCTTCCATTTTTCCAAATCCAAGGGTCAGAACTTCCTCATTGACCGCGCCGTTCCCCGCGCCATCGCCGAGGCCTCCGGCGCGGACAGCGGCTGCGGCGTGCTGGAAATCGGCCCCGGCATCGGCGCGCTGACGCAGGAGCTCTGCCAACGCGCGGGCAAGGTCGTCGCCGTGGAGCTGGACACGACGCTGCTGCCCATCCTGAACGAAACGATGGCGGCATACCCCGACTTTGAGCTGATTTCCGCCGACGTGCTCAAGGTGGACCTCCCTGCCCTCGTGCGCGAGCGCTTCGCCGCGCTGACGCCCGTGGTCTGCGCCAACCTGCCCTATAACATCACCACGCCCGTGCTGACCAAACTCATCGAGGCACGCTGCTTCGAGCGGCTGACCGTGCTGATTCAGCGCGAGGTCGCCCAGCGCATCTGCGCGAAGCCCGGCACCGCCGCCTACGGCGCGTTTTCGGTGTTCATGCAGTACCACACTGCGCCGGAGCTCTGCTTTGAGGTCCCGCCGGAGCGCTTCCTTCCCCGCCCGAAGGTCACCTCCGCCGTGCTGCGCGCCACGGTGCGCAAAACGCCGCCGGTGCAGGTCGCGGACGAGGCGTTCTTTTTCCGCGTGGTCTACGCCGCGTTCGCCCTGCGCCGCAAGACGCTGGTCAACAGCCTGATGACCGCCTTCGGCGCGCTGGGCAAGGAAACGCTGACCGAGCTGGTCGTCTCCTGCGGGCTGGACGCCGCCGTGCGCGGCGAGCGCCTCGGTCTGGAGGACTTTGCCCGCCTTGCCGCCGCGCTGCAGGCAGCGCAATAACCCCGAAAATATGCCCCGCCATGTGGCGGGGCATTATCACTGTCTGCGCAGCTTGCGGCGGACGCGGTTGAGATGACGCTCAAAGTCCCCGCCGCGCAGCAGCTCCGCGAGCACGTACTGCTCGTACAGCGGCACGGTGCAGGAGTAGAAGCCGACGCTGCGCTCAAACGCCTCCGTCAGCGTGCCCGGCAGCACCATATAGCCGACACGAATGGAGGGCGCAACCGTTTTGGAAAACGTGTTGACGTAGATGACCGAACGCTCCGGCTCAAGTGAAAACACCGTGTCCTCCGCCTTGGACGAGAGCGTGAACTCGCTGTCAAAGTCGTCCTCGACGATGCAGCCGCCGCGCTCCGCCGCCCAGCGGATGTACTCCGCGCGCTTGCCCGCGCTGGCGGTGACGCCGCTGGGAAAGCTGTGGAAGGGCGTGACGTGCAGCACCGTGGCGCGCGTGCGCGCCAGCTCGTCCGTGCGCACGCCGTCCGCGCCGAGGCGCAGCAGGTCACATTCCACGCCGTTCGCCTGATAGACGCGGCGGATTTTCTCATAGGACGGATTCTCCACGCCGTAGACCCGCCCGCGCCCCAGAAGCTGCACAATCAACCCGTAGAGATACTCCGCGCCGGAGCCGATGACAATCTGCGCGGGTCTGACGCGGATGCCGCGCGCGCGGGCGAGATAGTCCGCAATCGCCTCCCGCAGCTCCGCGCAGCCGTTGTTGGGGGACTTGACCAGCAGGCTCTCGCCGTAGTCCGTCAGCACGCGGCGCATCGTGCGCGCAAGGACGGAAAACGGAAACGCCGTCTCCGCCGTGCGCAGCGCCGCGCTCCGGCGCGGAATGACGGGCGTGCCGGGAAAGCAGTCCCCCGCACGGTAGACGACGTAATAGCCGCTGCGCTCCCGCGGCTCCAGGTAACCCTCGTCGCACAATATGGCATAGGCGTGCTCCACCGTGACGATGCTCACGCCGTTGTCCGCCGCAAGCTGCCGCTTTGAAGGCAGCCGCGCACCATGCGGATATGCGCCGGACACGATGTCCTCCCGCAGCCGCCGATAAAGCTGTAAATAGGCGCTCTGCGCCCGGCCCTGTTCCCTCTGCCCGTTCATCTGACCTCTCTCCTTTTCTTCAAAACAAGAAAACAATATGACCAGATGATTATACCAAAATCTGCTGCCCGCGTAAAGCGGAGATTGTTGAATATTTTTCTTTTGTTAGCATTGACAAACTCTTCGCTTTGCCCTATAATCATGACATCTTGTCATATTGTGACAGCTTGTCATTTGGAGGTGTCCATGCCGACTCAGACCTTTTTTCGATTGCCGGAGGAAAAGCGCACACGCCTGACACAGGCGGCGTGGCAGGAGTTTTCCTCCGTCCGCTTCAGCGAGGCGTCCATCAACCGCATCGTCCACGCCGCGCAGATTCCGCGGGGCAGCTTTTACCAGTACTTTGCCGACAAGGACGACCTGTTTTTTTTCCTGCTCGACACGCTCTATGAGGACTGCCTGACGCTGGCGTCGGAGGCGCTTGAACGGGCGGAGGGCAACCTGTTCGACGCGGTGGTCATCGTCTTTGACCTGCTCTTTACCGGCAAGACGCAGCAGGAGCTGGCGCAGGGCATGGAACTACTGCGCAGAAACGACACGATGGACATGTCGCAGGTCCTGTTTGACCGCTCCCGGCACTGTGCCAAGCTTGAGGAACTGCTGTGCCGCGCCGACATCGACATGCTACGCCGGAACGACGCGGCGTTTTTCCGGGACGTTGCAACCCTGTTGATTTCAAATCTGATGCTTGCCATGCGTGAGATGCTCTGCGGCGGGTCCTACGAAGCGGAGCGCGCGACGCTCTGCACCCGCGTGGACATCGTGCAGCGCGGCAGCACAAAGGAGGAGTACCGATGAAACAACGTATCACTGCGCTGCTTCTGAGCGCGGCGCTGCTTGCGGCGCTTGGCGCAAACGCCGCCACCACGGAGCAGGCAACGGAGGCGGAAGCCCCCACCGCACAGACGCAAAGCACCGACACGGCGCAAGCCGCCCCGACCGGCGAGGACGCGACGGACGATGCGAACGCACAGACCGACGCGGACGCACAGACCGATGCCGACGCGGCGGACGATGCGGACGCGGCGGACGACGCGGACGCAACGGACAATGCGGACGCACAGAGCGACGCGGACGCGCAGACAGCGGACGCAGAGGGCACGCTGAGCCTTCAGAACCTGCGCGGTCGGATGCTGGAGAACTACTACCCCCTGCTCACGCTGAACGAGAACATCCAGACGCTTGAGGAGTGGGACTACCAGCGCACGGAGGACGAGCTGCGCAAAAAGCTCAACGAGATTGCATCGCAGCAGTGGCAGTCGATCTCCACGCCCTCGCTCGACCCCTCCGCGATGGTCGGCATGACGGCGGAACAGATTGCCGGCGTTGCGGGCGCAAGCGCGGCGGGCTCGGTGATTTCTCCCATTGTCCAGACACAGCTTCAGACGCAGTACGACGCCTATCGGGACGCCTTCGACGACGTGCGCAACGGCAAGATGCAGGCGGACAACGCGGGCGTGATTCGTCAACTGCACAACATGCAGGACCAGACGGTCATCATGGCGGAGTCGCTTTTCATCACCTGCAAGGGTCTTGAGGCGCAGGACGCGGCGCTCTCGCGCACCGTCACCGCGCTTGAGCGCAAGGAACGGGAGCTGACGGCGCGCCTCAAGCTGGGACAGATTTCCGAGCTTACCATGCAGCAGGTGCTCACCGCTCTTGCACAGGCGCGCAGCGGACAGCAGACCCTGCGCATGAACCTCGAAAACCTCACGCTCCAGCTCAAGGCGATGAGCGGCGTGGCGCTGGACGATGCGCTGCGCCTCGGCACGCTGCCGCAGGTGACGGCGGCGCAGCTTGACGCGATGAATCTGGCAGAGGACCTTGCCAAGGCGCAGGAGGCCAGCTACGAGCTGTACGACGCGAAGAAGACCTTGGACGAAGCGAAGGAGACCTACGACGACGCGCGCAAGGAGTACGGCGTGAACTCCAAGAAAAACGAGTGGATGCAGGCGAAGCACAGCTGGCAGGCGGCGCAGTACACCTATGAAAACGCCGTGCAGAGCTACGAGCTGAAATTCCGCACGCTCTACGCGCAGGTCCGGGACACGGCGCAGGTCCTTGAAAGCAAGCGCACGGCGCTTGCCGCGCAGGAAAAGAGCTACGCCGCCGACGCGCTGCGTTACCGGCAGGGCTCGCTCTCGGCGAACGCGCTTGCCGACGCAAAGGACCAGCTCTCGGAGGCGAAGGACGCCGTTGCCTCCGCGCAGCGCGACCTGTTCACGCAGTATCGCAGCTATGAAAACGCCGTGACCTACGGCATCCTGAACAGTTGAGGAGGACACCGTCCATGAAAAAACATTTGATTCCGCTTCTCGTCGCGCTCTGTCTGCTTGCGCTTTCCGCCTGCGGCAGCAACAGCAAAACGGAGCCCACCGAGCTGCCCGCGGGCGTCGCCGTGCAGGTCAGCACCGTGGAGCGGCGCGACGTGGCGACCGAGAACCGCGTCACCGGCAGCGTGACCAGCGACGACGAGACCTCCATCTACGTCGCCTCCACCGCGAAGTGCACCGCCGTCTATTGTGAGGCGGGCGACGCCGTGGAGAAGGGCGACGTCATCTGCACCATTGACCTCGGCTCGACCCAGGCGAGCTACAACGCGGCAAAAATCAGCTATGACAGCGCCGCCTCAAGCTACAGCCAGCAGCAGGAGGTCTTTGACCAGCAGCTGGTCATGCAGGACAAGCAGATTGCCCTGTACGAAAAGACGCTTGCCGACACGAAGGAGCTCTTTGAAATCGGCGCGGCGTCCCAGCTGGAAATCGACCAGGCGGAGCTTGCCCTCGAGGGTGCGAAGCTCCAGCGCGCAAGCATCGTCGCCCAGCGCGACTCAACGCTCGCCCAGCTCCGCGCGGGCATGGAGAGCTACCGCTCCAACCTTGAGCAGCTCAACGTGGTGATGGACAACGTGGACGCCCGCGGCAACGTTGTCGCGCCCGCAAGCGGCACGCTGGCGTCCCTCACGGCGGTCGAGGGCAGCTTCGTCTCCGCCAACTATCCCGTCGCGGTCATCAGCGGCGCGGAGCAGATGAAGGTCACGGTCTACGTGTCCGAGACGCTGGTGCCGAAGCTGTCCATCGGCGACACCACGCACGTCTCCATCTCGTCCGCGGGCGCGGAGTTTGCCGGGGTCATCCGCTCCATCGAGCAGACGGCCAACATGCAGACCAAGCTCTACGCCGTGGTCATCAGCGTGCCGTCCGACATCGAGGGTCTGGTGTCCGGCATGTTTGCCACCGCGACCTTCTTCACCGAGACCTCCGCGGGCGCGCTTGCCGTCCCCTCCGAGGCAATTCTCACGTCAAACGGTGAGCAGTACGTCTTCGTCGTTTCGGGCGACAAGGCGGTGCGCACGCCCGTCACCACCGGGCTGACGGGCAACGGCGTGACCTCCGTGCTCGACGGGCTTTCCGCGGGCGAGCAGCTGGTCGTCGTCGGGCAGCAGTATCTCAACGACGGGGACGCCGTGCGCATTGTCGGAGGCTGAGCCATGGGCGGAAAAATTGTGGAATTCTGCATCCGGCACCGGGTGACAACCATTCTCGCCTTCCTCATCGTCTCGATTTTCGGCGTGGTCTACCTCAATGAGCTGCAGCTCGCGCTGCTGCCGAACATGGAGTATCCGGCGGCGGTGGTGTACTGCTACTACAACGGCGCTGCGCCCGAGGACATGGAGCAGCTGGTCACCCGCCCGCTGGAGTCGGCAATCATGTCGGTCCCGGGCGTGGACTCGGTCTCCTCCACCTCCGCCGAGAGCATCTCCACCGTCACCATCATGTACGTCAAGGACACCGACCTTGACATCGCGGCAACCAAGCTGCGCGAGAAGTTCGACGCGCTGACGCTGCCGGAGGACTGCAGCAAGCCGGTGATTATGAACATCAACGTCAGCGACATGATGCCCAGCGCGATTCTGGCGCTGATGGGCGAGGACCTTACGGAGGTGCAGGCGCTGGCGGAGGACATCGTCGTGCCCGCGCTCGAACGCATTGAGGGCGTCGCCTCCGTCACGTACTTCGGCGGCTTTGACAAGCAGATTGCCGTGGAGCTGAACGCGGCGCGCACCCGCGGGCTTGGCCTGACGAACAGCTACGTCGCGCAGATTCTCGCGGCGGAGAACCTGCTCTACCCCGGCGGCGACCTGGAAAACGGCAACCAGAAGCTGACCGTCTCCACCGACGCGCAGCTGCGCAGCGTGGAGGAGGTGCGCAACATCATCATCCCGCTCCAGACCGGCGGCACGGTGCGCCTCGGCGACGTGGCGACGGTGGAGATGGAGACGACGGAACAGCGCGACATCGGCGAGATGAACGGCATCCCCGCCGTCTTCCTGCAGGTGTCGAAGCAGTCCGGCGCGAACGAGGCCGCCGTGGCGGACAAGGCGGCGGCAAAGATGGCGGAGCTGGCGGAGAAGAACGCCGCCGTGGTCTACGACACGCCGTATCTTGCCAGCGAGTACATCAACATCGTCGTCAACGCCGCGATTGAGAACATCATCCTCGGCGTGGTGCTTGCCGCCGTCGTCGTGTTCCTGTTCCTGCGCCGCTTCGGCGCGACGCTTGCCATCGCGGTGTCCATGCCCGTGTGCATCCTCACCGTGTTCGTGCTGATGTACGTCTGCGACCTGACGATGAACCTGCTCTCGCTCGGCGGCATCGCCATGGGCGTGGGCATGATTGTGGACAATTCCATCGTCGTGCTGGAGAACATCTTCCGCTATGCCAACGACGGGTACGACCGCAAAACCGCCTGCATTGAGGGCACGCGCGAGGTCATGCTCTCACTGAGCGCCTCCACCCTGACGACGGTGGCGGTGTTCCTGCCGCTGGGCGTGGCGGACGGACTCGCGGGCATGATTTTCAAGGACTTCTGCCTGACGATTTCGTTCCTCATTCTCGGCTCGCTTGCCATCGCGGTGACGCTGGTGCCGCTGCTGTGCTACTTCCTCATCGACGACGAGAAACTGCACGCGCAGGCGCTCCGCCGCAGCGAGGCAAAGGCAGGGCGCAGCAGCCTCAGCGAGCGGCTGCTTGCACGTTATCGCGCCGTGCTAAGCTTCTTCGTCAACCACCTGGGCGTCGGCGTGCTGACCTCCGTGGCGTTGGTGGCGGTGTTCGTTGTGGCGTGCCTGTCCACCAAGCAGGTGTTGCTGCCGGACATGGACATGAACATGATTCAGGGCACGATTTCCATGCCCATCGGCTCCAATGCCGAGCAGACCGCCGTCATTGCCGAGCAGATGGTGGACATCATTTACGAGCGCGTCCCGGAGCTGGAGGGCGTCTACTACAGCGTGGGCGAATCGGAAAACGAGGTCGGCATCATCCTCAAGCCGCTCAAGGACCGCAATCGCCGCGCCGCGGAGATTGCCAATGACCTGCGCGTCGCCTTTGCCGACATCGCCGGCTGCGAATACACCATCAGCGCGATGGACATGAGCCAGATGATGACCGGCAACGACATCGAGGTGAAGATTACCGGCACGGACTACGGGACGCTGACGATGATTGCCAACGACCTCATAAAGCCCATCGCCGCCCTGCCCGACGCCATCGACGTCAAGAGCACGGTCAGCGAGGACGTCCCGCAGGTCAAGGTGACGATGAAGCGCGACGCGGCGGCGCAGTTTGGGCTGACCGCGGCGCAGATTGGGCAGGCGGTGCGCTCGGAACTGACCGGCGCAACGGCGACCCGCGTGAACATCAACAACAAGGAGATTGACGTGGTCGTGCGCGGCGACGGCGCGGCGTCGGTCAGTCTGGACGCGCTGCGTTCGATGTCCGTCGCCACACCCTACGGCGGCGTGGTGCCGCTGTCGTCCGTGGCGCAGGTGGACATGGTGCTCGCCCCCGCGTCCATCTCCCGCGTCAACCAGGCCCGCACGGTGACGATTACCGGCGCGAGCGTCAGCGGTGACACCAACGCCATCACCGAAAACGTGCGTGCCATCCTTGACAGCTACACCATGCCGGACGGCTATGAGGCGAGCATCGGCGGCGGCTACGAGCAGATGAGCGAGAATTTCCACGACCTGACGCTTGCGCTGGTTGTGGCGCTGGGGCTGGTGTACTTCGTGCTCGCCTCGCAGTTCGAGTCCTTTATCATGCCGATTATCGTCATGATGATTCTGCCGGTGTCGTTCTCCGGCGCGCTGTTTGCCCTGCCGCTGACCGGGCGCGACCTGTCCATGATTTCCATGGTGGCGCTCATCATGCTGGCCGGCACGGTGGTCAACGCCTCAATTATCCTCATCGACTATATCAAGCAGCGCCGCGAGCGCGGCGAGGACCGGACGACCGCCATCCTCAACGCCTGCCCGCTGCGCATCCGCCCCGTGCTGATGACCACGCTGACGACGATTCTTGCGATTCTGCCGCTGGCGCTGGGCATCGGGCAGTCGAACGAGATGATGAGCGACATGGGCGTGACAATGGTCAGCGGCATGCTGGTCTCCACCATCGTGACCCTGCTGTTCACCCCCGTGTACTACTGCGTCATCGACAACATCAGTTCAAAAAAGAAGAAAACCGTTTCCCCCTCATAATGCAGAAGTCCCGGTGCGGTCCGCTTACACGGCTGCACCGGGACAATTTTATTGTGGCTCTACTCCAAAGTAGTCAAGTCCAAATTTGTGTGTAAATTCCCTTTGGGCATAATGTAGGCATCTTCAATAGGGCAAAGCGAAATTTCCCGGACTGAGCGAGGGGCGAAGCCCCGAGTGAAGGCAGGGAAATTTCGGCCGGCGGCGCCGGGCGGTTGTCGGCGACCGCATTTTCGCCGTTCTCGCGTACTTTGAAGTATGTGGCATCCACAG
>JAILRK010000098.1 GCA_024698225.1 Oscillospiraceae bacterium
TTCCCGCTCACCGGCGCGCAGCAGCGCGCAATCGCCGACGTGACGCGCGACCTCTGCGCGACGCGCCCGATGAACCGGCTGGTGCAGGGCGACGTCGGCTCCGGCAAGACGATGGTCGCCGCCGCCGCCATCTGGTACGCGGCGCAGAGCGGGCTGCAGAGCGCGCTCATGGCGCCCACGGAGATTCTTGCCGAGCAGCACAGCAAGACGCTTGCGCCGCTGCTGGAGCGCTTCGGTCTGCGCTGCGCGCTGCTGACCGCCGCGACGCGCGCCGGGGAGCGCCGCGCCATCCTCGCGCAGCTTGCCGCGGGCGAGCTGACGCTGGTCATCGGCACGCAGGCGCTGCTCTCCCCCGACGTGCAGTACCGCCGCCTCGGCCTCGTCGTCACGGACGAGCAGCACCGCTTCGGCGTGGACCAGCGCGCCGCGCTGGGCGCAAAGGGTGACAACCCGCACCTGCTGGTCATGTCCGCCACGCCCATTCCGCGCACGCTGGCGCTGATGATTTACGGCGACCTCGACGTCTCGCTCATCGACGAGCTGCCCCCCGGGCGTCAGCGCGTCGACACCTATGCCGTGAACTCCTCCTACCGCCCGCGCATCTATGCGTTCATTCGCCGTCTGGTCGCGCAGGGGCGGCAGGTCTACGTCGTCTGCCCCATGGTGGCGGAGCACGACGCCCCCGGCGACGAGCGCAAGGCGGTGACCGCCTACGCCGAAACGCTGCGGCGGGAGGTCTTTCCCGAGCTGCGCGTCGCGGCGCTGCACGGCAGGCTGAAGCCAAAGGAAAAAGACGCGCTCATGCGCGCCTTTGCCGCCGGGGAGACGGACGTGCTCGTCTCGACCACGGTAATTGAGGTGGGCGTGGACGTGCCGAACGCCGCGCTCATGCTGATTGAAAACGCGGAGTGCTTCGGCCTCTCCCAGCTCCACCAGCTCCGCGGGCGCGTCGGGCGCGGGCAGCACAAGTCCTATTGCATCCTGCTCTCCGACAACGACGGCGAGGACAACCGCCGCCGTCTTGCCGTGATGCAGCGCAGCAGCAACGGCTTTGAAATCGCCGAGGAGGACCTGAAGCTCCGCGGTCCCGGCGACTTCTTCGGCGCGCGCCAGCACGGCCTGCCCACGCTGCGCGTGGCGGACCTGCAGTGCGACATGGAGCTGCTGCACGAGGCGCGCGCCGCCGCGGAGCAGCTCTCCCGCGCCGACCCCGCCCTCGACGGCCACCCCGTCCTGCGCCGCCGCATCGACGAGCTGTTCGCACTCAACGCCGCCGCGCTGAACTGACGCGCGTTTTCCCATACAAAGCCCAACCGGGGCTGCAGCGACTGTCATCTCGCTGCAGCCCCGGTTCTGTTTTGTCCCCGCGGTTCATCCCGGCCGCCCGTCCGGCGCGACGCGATAGCGCGTGCGGTTCCCATAGTGCTCCGCCGTCAGCAGTCCGAGGTCGCAGAACTTCCGCACGAAGCCGCGGACGGTCGCGTAGGCGGCGGCGCCGAACTCCCGCTCCAGCCGCTTGGTCGAAAACGCCTCGCCGGCGTACTGCGAGAGCACGAAGCGCCATAGCGCGGCCTCCTTCTGCGTGACCGCCCCCGCCTCCACCGCCTGCCGGTACAGCGCCAGAACGTCCGCGCCGACCACGCTCTGCGGCATGCGGTTGTACACCATGTCCGCCATGTATTTCAGGAAGGGCGTGACGTCCAGCACGCCCGACAGCCTGCGGTTCTCCTCCACCGTCGTAAACGCCGTGTAATAGGCTCTGCGGCTTTTGACAATCAGCGCGGAAAACGGCACAAACAGCGTGGTCTCATACCCCCGCCGGAGCAGATACCAGAGGTGCAGCAGCCGCGCCGTCCGTCCGTTCCCGTCAAAGTACGGGTGCAGATAGGCAATATAATAGTGGAGCACCGCCGCCTTGAGCAGCTCGTCCATGCCGTCCTCCGTCTGCACGAAGGCCATCAGCTCGCCCATGTAGTCCGGCAGCTTCCCGTGTGCCAGCCCCGCGTGCTCCACCCGGTCGCCGACGACGAAAACCTCGTCATTGCGATAGAACGCCCCCTCCGGCAGACGCGCCTCCTCGCCCAGAAAATCGCCCACCGTCATCTGATAGAGCCTGTGCAGATTTTCCTCCGTGATTGCGTGCGTGCGGTCCGCGATGTAGTCCAGCCCACGCTTTTGTCCAAGGATGCGGTTCTCCGCCTCGTCGCGCGGCGCAAAGCCCTTGAGAATGCTGCGGATGCTCTCGCGCCGGAAGTCGATGCTCTCAATGGCGGACGAGGCCAGAATCTCCTCCTCAGCGGCGCTGACGCCGTAGCGCTCGCTCTGCTGGCGCAGCAGCAGCTTCACCGTGCGGATATCCACGCCGGCGTAATTCTCCAGATACACCAGCGGCGAGCCGTCGAAGGCGCGCAGCGGCAGTTCCCTGTAATACAGCGTCCTGAGCGCCGCCAGAAACCCGTCAAAGTCCTGCGGGTACTTGTACCGCAGCTTTCTGAGGTCCGGAAACAAGGGGTCCGCCAGCATGCGGGAAAACAGTGCTACGTCCATGTCATCACC
>JAILRK010000121.1 GCA_024698225.1 Oscillospiraceae bacterium
CAGATAGGCGATAGACCCGCTTTTCATGGTTTCCCCTCTCGAAAGCCCGTCGTGAAAGACGGGTCATAGAGCTTGCTTTTTTCATAGGGCGCGTCGAGGAAGCGGCCGACGAGGATCAGCGCGGTCTTCGTGATCCCGGCCGCCTCGCCCGCCCGGGCGAGCGTGCCGACCGTACAGCGGACGATCCGCTCGTCCGGCCAGGTCGCCCTGTATACCAGCGCCGCGGGCGTGTCGGGATCGCAGCCGCCCGCGAGAAGCTGCGCCTGCGTCTTCTCGAGCATCCCGGCGGAGAGGAACAGCGCCATCGACGCGCCGTGCTTTGCCAGCTCGCGCAGCGCCTCGCCCTCCGGCACCGCGGTGCGGCCCGGCAGACGGGTGACGATGAGGCTCTGGCTGACGCCGGGGAGCGTGAACTCCGCGCCCAGCGCCGCCGCCGCACCGAAGAGGCTGGACACGCCCGGCGTCACGTCATAGGCGACGCCGCGCGCCGAGAGCGCGTCCATCTGCTCGCGGATGGCGCCGTAGAGCGCGCCGTCGCCCGTGTGCAGGCGCACGGCCTGCTGTCCCGCCGCGTCCGCCGCAAGCAGCACGGCGAGCACCTCGTCCAGCGTCATGCCCGCGCTGTTGTAAACCGCGCAGCCGTCCCGGCACTGCGCAAGCAGCGCGGGGTTGACGAGACTGCCCGCATAGACCACGACGTCCGCCTCCGCAAGCAGCCGTGCGCCGCGCAGGGTGATGAGGTCGGGTGCGCCCGGTCCCGCGCCGACAAAATGCACCATGTCAGTTTCTCCAATCCTTCAGAATCGCCTCGGCGGTCTCCGTCATGCCGAGCAGCCCGTATTCGTTCGAGAACAGCACCGCCCCGGCGCGCAGCGCCTGCCCCGTCCGCCGGTCCAGGTGCCGCTGCATGGCGGCAAGCAGACTCTTCAGCACAGGCGCGCGCAGCCCCGCCCCGTCCAGCAGGGCAAGGCAGGCGTCCGTCGTGGCGGCGTCCATCAGATGCCTGCACAGCGCCGCGTCCGCGCCGCACAGCGCCGCGTGCGCGCAGAACAGCTCCGCACGGCAGTCGGCGTATTTCGAGTGCGTGTTCATAATCCCGCCTGCCAGCTTGACCAGCTTGCCGACGTGCCCAACCAGCAGCGCCTCGGCAAAGCCGAGCGTCACCGCAAGGTCCAGCGCATCGCCGAGGAAGTTGGAATAGCGCACGCTCGGAATCCCCTCCGGCACGAGCGCATGCGTGCGCAGGAAGTCCGCGCCGTAGTTCCCCGGCGTCAGCACGACGCGCGCCGCGCCCTCGGCGCGCTTCTGGCGCAGCTCCGCCTCGATGGTGTCCACCACGGCGCGCTCGCTCATCGGCTCCACCACGCCGCTGGTGCCGAGGATGGAGATTCCACCCTCAATGCCCAGCAGCGGGTTGAAGGTCTTCTTTGCCAGCGCCTCGCCACCCGGCACCGAGATGACGACGGAGAGCCCGCCGTCGTACCGCGCCTCCTGTACAGCGGCGCGCGCCGCCTCGGCAATCATGCGCCGCGGCACGCTGTTGATGGCCGCCTCGCCGACGCTCCGGTCCAGCCCGGGCTTCGTCACGCGCCCGACGCCCGCACCGCCGTCCACGGTGATGCCGGACGCCGTCCTTCGCACGCTTGCGCAGACAAGGCAACCGTCGGTCACGTCGGGGTCGTCCCCGGCGTCCTTGCGCACGGCGCACACCGCGGCGTCGCCCTCCATGCGGCAGTATGCCGGCGTGACAACGACCTCCGTTCCCTTGGGCGTGACGAGGCGCACCGTCTCGCCGGCCTCGCCGCACAGCAGCAGATGCGCCGCGGCGTCGGTGGCGCAGGCGGCGCAGACGCCCGTGGTATAGCCGCAGCGCAGCAGCTTCTGCCCGCTGCGGATGCGCGCGCCGGGCTTTGCCAGCTCCGCAAGCTCGCCGTAACGCTCGAGAATGCGCGCATAGTTCTCCCGTTTATGGGGAAAGCTGCAGTCCACGCAGCTCTTATAGCCCTTGTCCGTATAGTGGAAGTTGCCGCCGCAGCGCTCGCCGAGGGCGTAGAGCGGGCAGTAGCAGAACAGGCAGTTGAAGTCCTCCTCCGCCACGCCCTTGTGACAGGGGAATTTTTCGCACGCGCGGTTCTGGAAAAAGGCATAGGCGCGCTCCCGCGTCTGCTGCGGCGGGGCGAAAAACGACGCGTAGGTCCCGCGGGGCATGTCGTAGAGCGTGTCCACGTAGCCCGCGGCGAATACCTCCTCGGGGGGCCCCGCGCGGTCGATTCCGCCGTTTTTGACGGCAAGCACCGTGTCGGACACGCGGCGCGCCAGCGAGAGCGCGTGCAGCGAGAGCACCACCGCAATGCCGCGCTCGCGCGCGAGCGCGCGCAGCAGCGTCAGCGTTTCAATCTCGTGGCGCACGTCGAGGTACGAGGTCGGCTCGTCGAGCACGAGCACGCGCGGCTCCTGACAGACGGCGCGCGCAAGCAGGACGCGCTGCCGCTGCCCGTCGCTCAGGGTGTCAAAGCCGCGCTCCGAGAGCGTCTGAATCCCGAGCCGCTCCATCGTCTGCTCCGTCACGGCGCGGTCATGCGGCGTGAGCAGACCGAGCGCGCCGGTGTAGGGATAGCGCCCAAGGCTCACCACGTCGCGCACGCGCAGCGTGTCCGCACGCACGCGCTCGGTGGTCAGCACGGAGAGCGCACGCGCGGCGTCGGAGGCGCTGAGCGTATGCAGCGCCTCCCCATTCAACAGGAGCGTACCCCCCAGCGGAGCAAGACGGCGGGCAATCGCCTTGAGAATGGTCGATTTCCCTGCGCCGTTCGGACCGATGAGGGTCGCAATCTCGCCGGAGCGAACCGTAAAGCTGATATCCTTAACAACCGCCTTTCCGTCGTATCCGGCGGAGAGTTCACTTGCGGTAAGCCGCACCTGCGTCACAGCGTTCCCCTCCTTCGCCGCGCAAGCAGCATCCAAATCACCACCGGCGCGCCGAACACGGCGGTCACCGAGCCGATGGCAAGCTCGTTCGGCGCGAACAGCGTGCGCGCGACAAGGTCGCAGCCGAGGCAGAACACCGCGCCGCCAAGAAAACACGCGGGCACCATCAAAAGCGGCTTCGCCGTGCGCAGAAGGACGCGCATCAGGTGCGGCACCGCCACGCCGACAAAGGAGATGGGTCCAGCAAACGCCGTCACGCAGGCGGAGAGCACGCTTGAGAGCAGGATGAGCTGCACGCGGAAGGAGCGCAGCTCCACGCCGAGGCTCTGCGCGTAGCTCTCGCCAAGCTGATAGGCGTTCATGGGCTTTGCGAGCAGGAAGCTCCACCCGACGCCCACGCCCACCACGGGCGCGATGATGCGCAGGTCCTCCCAGCGCACGCCAGAGAAGCTGCCCAGCGACCACGCGCGCAGATTGACGATGTTGGCGTCGTCCGCAAAGGTGACGACGAGGTCGGTGACGGCGGAGCAGACGTAGCCCACCATCACGCCGCACACGACCAGCAGCGCCATCTGCTGCAGCCTGCCGGAGAGCAGCAAAATGAGCAGCATCACCAGCATGGACCCGGCAAAGGCCGCGGCATACAGCCCTGCCGAGCCGACGGCGACGCCGCGGCTGAGCAGCAGCACCATCACCAGCGCCACGCAGAGCTTGGCGCCGGAGGAGACGCCCAGCACGAAGGGACCCGCAATGGGGTTTGCAAAAAATGTCTGCAGCAGAAATCCGGACACCGCCAGCGCGCCGCCGAGCAGCGCCGCCGCCAGCACGCGCCGCGCGCGCAGGTCGAGGATGCGCGCCGCCACGTCCTCCGGCATCTCCGCCATCGACACGCTGCCGACGGCAAGCCCCGCCGCCGCGAGCGCAAACAGCAAGAGGGTGAGCAGCACGAAGGACCACGCACAGCGCGCCGTCTCCCTCATGCCGTTCACCCCCAATCGAATGTCTCAGTGCAGCCGATGCAGATAGGTCAGCGTGTCCGCGTCCGTGCCGCTGAGCACGGCATGGAAGTCGGCAATCATCGCGCCGACGGCGGTGGTCTGCTGGAAGACGTTCTGCTCCGTCACCCAGACGCTGCCCTCGCGCACCGCCTTAAAGTCCGCGAACAGGTCGTTTTGTGCAACAAGCTGCGCAATGCTGTCCACGGGATAGATGTTGGCGTTGTAAATCAGCACGTCGGCGTCCTTGGCGCCCGCGTAGAACGCCTCCGGCTGCAGGTTCATGCTGGACTGGGCGCTCCCGTCCCCTGTGAGCTCCGCCGGGACGTAGCGCCCGCCTGCCAGCTCAAGCATCTTGGGGATATAATCCCCCGCGCGGCGGACGTTGATCCAGCCGTTGGGGCTGACAAAGAAGAACGCAGCGGTCTTTCCCGTCGGTTCGGCGTCCAGAATGCCGCTGAGCGCTGCGGTCTCGCGCGCAAAAAACGCCTCCGCTTCCGCTTCCCTGCCCACCAGCAGCGCGTAGAGCTTGATCCACTCCATGCGCCCGAGCGGGTGCGTCTCATAGCTTGAGCGCTCAATGAGCACGGGAATGCCCAGCGCCTCCAACTGCTCGCGCGTGGCGGGGCTGTGAAGCAGCATCGTGTTCTCCAGCGCCAGGGAGCAGCCCTCGGCAAGCAGGCGCTCATAGTCCGGCGCGCGGTACTTGCCCACGTAACACAGCGTCTCCGCCTCCAGCGCGTCCACGACCGCGCCGATGCTCCAGTCCGCAGCCTCGGTGCTGGTGAAGCGGACGGACGGGAGCGCGTCCAGCTGAACGAAGGCGTCCATCGCACCGGAGGACGCGAGATAGAGGTTCTCCAGCGGCGTGTGCAGCACCGGCACGCCGGCAAGCGCCGGCGCCTCCGCGCCCTCCGGAACGAGCAGGCAGCGCTCCTGCCCAATGCTCACAAGCGCCGCGCCGCCCTCGTAGTAATCCACGGAGAACTGCTCGGCATAGGCAAGCGCCATGCTGCCGACGGGCTGCGGCCCGGTCTGCGCCGCGTCCCCGCGTGCCGCGCAGCCGACCAGCAGACACAGCACCGGCAGCAGTGCCAAACACCGGAGCCTCATGGCTGTGCTGCCAGACTGGCGGAGTCAAAGGTCAGCGTGTATTCGATTTCATAGGGCTGGCTCATTGCCGTCGTGTCCGCAATCACCGCAAGCGGACGGTCAAACGCCGCCACGGGAATGCAGACGTGCGCGCAGCCGTCCACCAGCACGGCGTCATAGCGCGTGCCGTCCACAAGCATATAATCATAATGTGAGCTGTTCCAGACGAGCTCTGCCGTCACCGCGCCGCCGCTGACCGTCAGGCGCGCGCGCGGCTGCAGGCTCGCCCTGCCGGAGCCGCCCGCAAGCCGCACCTCGGCGGTATAGACGCCGTCCGAAAGCGCAAGGCTCTGCGCCGTGGTGACCGAGCGAAACGCGGACAGGGGCAGCGAATCGGAGCGAAACACCAGCGTGCGGTCATACCACAGCTCCTTTTTGACGCTCCACGCCGCACACTGCACCGGCGCGTCCAGCGCATCCGGCGTCAGCGTGAAGCACCGGTCCTCCGGCACGATGTAGGCGGAGGCGTCCGCCGCCGCTGCCTGCTCCGCCGTGCCGGCAAAGAAATAGCCATAGGCGTCGCTGCCCATGCGCAGCTGCACCGTCATGCCGTCCGCCGCGACGCGCAGCGTGCACTGCTCGATTTTGAACATGGACGAGCTGCACGATACGGCAATATCGTATTCGCCCTCGTTGAGTTCGGCAGCGGAGACGGGGACCATGCCCTCCTCCACCACCTCCTGCACCGCCGTCATCTGTGAGGCGTCCGCCACGGCGGAGGTGTTCTGTCCGTCCGCCTGTTCCGCGGTCTCTCCGCTCGGCTGCTCCGCCGGCTGTGCGTCCGGCGCGCCGTTTGCGCCGCAGCCGGTCAGCAGGCACAGCGCCAGCAGCAGCGCCGCAATCCTCCGTCGTATCATCTCAGTTGCCCAGCGCCCCCATTGCCATGCGGGCATGCTCAACGTAGCGCGCCTGAATCGCCTCCAGACTGCCAAGACCCTCCAGCACGCACTCGGTCTGATACTCCGCCGTGGTGAAAACGGAGCGCCAGCTGTCCTCGTCGTCGCCTGCCATGTCGTTGTTGGCGTGGTCGCCCGCAACGACCATCAACGGGCGCAGAACCACGCGCTCATAGCTGCCCGCCGCCACGGCGGCGAGCACGTGATGCACCGTGGGATACGCCTCTACCGTGCCGATGTAATAGTTGTCCATGCCCTTTCTGTCCATGAAGCCCTGCAGATGCTCATAGACGAAATTCGCCGACGACCCGGTGCCGTGCCCCATGAGCACAATGGCGGTCTTCCCGTCCTCGTAGGGCTGCATCACCTCCGCCATGGCGTCCGCCACGGCTTCATAGTCCACGTCCATGCTCAGAAGCGGCAGTCCGAGACTCACGGACTCAAAGGCATCGGCATAGCCCGCCAGCTCACGCTCCAGGTCGGTGTACTCATAACCGCTCATCAGGTGCGTTGGCTGGACGACCAACTGCCTGACGCCGTTGGCGATGGCGCGCTCAAGCGCCTGCTGCACGTTGTCAATCTCCTCGCCGTCGCGCTCGCGCACATGGTCGATGATGATCTGGCTGGTAAAGGCGCGGCGCACGCTCCAGTCGGGGAACGCCTCCTCCAGCGCGGCTTCGATGGCGCCGATGGTCAGGCGGCGGCTGTCGTTGTAGCTCGTGCCGAAGCTCACCACCAGCAGCTCGCGCTCGCCGATGTCGTCCTGATTGCGCGGGTTGTCCAGCGAGGCGTCGCCGGTGTTGTAGTTCTCCTCCTCCGGCTCCTCGTCGTCCTCGTGGTCGTCCGGTTCCTCCGCGTCGTCGTCCGCAGGCTTCGCCTCAGCGGGGGCGTCGGTCTGCGCCTGGTCGGCGGGCGTGACAGGTTTGGCGGCGCAGGCGCTCAGCACCAGACCCAGCAGTGAGAGCGCCATCACACATAACAGCAGTTTTTTCATCGTTCTTCGTCTCCTCATAAAGATTTCCGCTCGCCTCCTTGGCAAGCGGAAACACACGCAAAGCCCAGCCGGGTCTCCGGCTCAGCCTGTGAATGCGGTTTCCGGTTGCGGCAGAAACGCCGGCGGCTCCGGGCATTCTGACTCATTCTCCCGCCGGGAGACATCACAGTGACCGACTCGCGGGGCCTCGCACCCCATTTCCCCTGCCGCGCGGCGCGGCGGGAGCCGCCGTATTCGGATTGTTCCCTTATTCATACCACAAATTTGCAAAAAAAGCAACCGATACCTGCCATCCCCCGTGATAATGTCAGGCTGATTCCGCTGCGCGGGACGTCATTGTGCAATACAGCCATAAGCCGTCGCCATGGCTTGTGCATCGTCTGCAAAACTGCCAATTGACTTTCTCACTTTTATGCGTTAAACTTTAACACATCAAAGCCGCAAAGTTCGGCGGCGTGAAAGGATTGGTTGTTATGGTTTTGAAGATTCTCATGTTGGTGGTGTTTTTCGGCGTGATGGTGGGCATTGGCCTGTACTGCCGCCGCAACGCCACCGACGTCAACGGCTTTGTGCTCGGCGGGCGCAACGTCGGTCCGTGGCTGACCGCGTTTGCCTACGGCACGTCCTACTTCTCCGCGGTCATCTTCGTCGGTTATGCCGGTCAGTTCGGCTGGAAATACGGCATCGCCTCCACTTGGGTCGGCATCGGCAACGCGCTGATTGGCTCGCTTCTGGCCTGGGGCTTCCTCGGCAGACGCACGCGCATCATGACGCAGCACCTCTCCAGCGCCACCATGCCGGAGTTTTTCGGCAAGCGCTTCGCCAGCCCGCGGCTCAAGGTTGCGGCGTCGGTCATCATCTTCATCTTCCTCATTCCCTACACAGCCTCCCTGTACAACGGTCTGAGCCGTCTGTTCGGCATGGCGTTCAACATTGACTACTCCGTGTGCGTCGTTGTCATGGCGGTGCTGACGGGCGTGTACGTCATCGCGGGCGGCTACATGGCGACCGCCATCAACGACTTCATTCAAGGCATCATCATGGTCTTCGGCATCGTCGCCATCATCGCAGCGGTGCTCAAAAGCCAGGGCGGCTTCCTGGCGGCGCTGGAGGGACTCTCCAAGGTCAGCGACCCCGCCGTCTCCGCCATGCCGGGCGTGTTCAACTCCTTCTTCGGTCCCGACCCGCTCAATCTGCTGGGCGTGGTGATTCTCACGTCGCTGGGCACCTGGGGCCTGCCGCAGATGGTGCAGAAGTTCTACGCCATCAAAAACGAGTCGCAGGTCAGCAAGGGCATGATCATCTCCACGGTGTTCGCATTCATCGTAGCGGGCGGCTGCTACTTCCTCGGCGGCTTCGGACGCCTGTTCTCTGACCGCATCGACATTGTCGCCAACGGCCCTGACTCCGTTGTGCCGACGATGCTCTCGGGGCTGCCCGACGTCCTCATCGCGGTGGTGGTCATCCTCGTGCTCTCGGCGTCGATGTCCACGCTGTCCTCGCTGGTGCTGACCTCCAGCTCCACGCTGACGCTGGACCTCATCCGTGACCACATCGTCAAGGACATGGACGAGAAGAAGCAGCTTTCCGTCATGCGCGCGCTGATTGTGGTGTTCATCGCCATCTCGGTCGTGCTGGCCATCATCCAGTACCGCTCCAGCGTCACCTTCATCGCGCAGCTCATGGGTGTGAGCTGGGGCGCGCTGGCGGGCGCCTTCCTCGCCCCCTTCCTGTACGGGCTGTACTGGAAGCGCACGAGCACGTTTGCCTGCTGGGTCAGCTTCGGCTTCTCCACCGTCGTGATGCTGCTCAACATCTTCGTGCGCAGCAGCTTCCCGAAGCTGCTCCAGTCCCCCATCAACGCAGGCGCGTTCTGCATGCTCGCGGGGCTCGTGATTGTGCCGGTGCTGAGCCTGTTCACCCCCGCGCCGGACAAGACGCTGGTGGACAACGCCTTCTCCTGCTACGACAGAAAGGTGACGGTGCGCCAGAGCGAGGCGCTGGGCGACAGCGAGTGACGCCTGACCCGTTCGGACGATACAACTGCAACAAGAAAGACCGGAAGGCTGTGGCGCACACCACAGCCTTCCAAATGTGAGGTAAGCACAATGATTGTCGATATCCATACGCACACCTTCCCCGACAAAATCGCGGCGCGGACGGTGGACAAGCTGCAGGCGCTCTCCCACACGCAGCCCTTTACCGACGGCAGCACCGCCGCCCTGCGCGCGTCCATGGCAGAGGCGGGCGTCGACTGCTCGGTCGTGCAGCCCGTCGCAACGAACGCGCAGCAGGTGCCGCGCGTCAACGACGCCTCGCTGGCGCTCAACGAGCGCAGCGGCGAGACCGGCGTTCTGTCATTTGGCTGCATGCACCCCGATTACGACGGCTGGCGAGACGAGCTCTCCCGCCTGTGCGCGCAGGGCGTGCGCGGCATCAAGCTGCACCCCGTCTATCAAGGGGTTTACTTTGACGACCCGCGCTATCTGCGCATTCTTGACCGCTGCGCGGAGCTGGGACTGCTGGTGCTGATTCACGCGGGGCGCGACGTGGGCCTGCCCGACGCTGCGGATTTCGTCTCCCCCGCGCGCATTGCAAGCGCGGTGCGCCAGACCGACGGCGTGACGCTGATTTGCGCCCACATGGGCGGCTGGCGGCAGTGGGACGAGGTGGCGCGAGTGCTGCCGGAGACCGGCGTGTACCTCGACACCTCGTTCTCCCTCGGCGCGATGACGCCCAACGGCGACGGGTATTACAAAACAAAGGAAGCGCTTTCGCTGCTGGATGACAGCGCCTTCCTGCAGCTTGTCCGCGCCTTTGGAACGCAGCGCGTGCTCTTTGGCACGGACTCGCCCTGGGGCGCGCAGGAAGAGAGCCTGCGGCGCTTCCGCGCGTTAGCGCTGACGGAGGAGGAAAAGAACGCCATCCTCGGCGGCAACGCGGAAAGGCTGCTGGGGTTGTAATGCGATTGTCCCGGAAGCAACAGGAACAACAGCAAAAAAACGGGCTGCCCCATTCGGGGCAGCCCTTCCGCGTTTCTGATGCCTTACATAATGGTGTCTGTTAGGAACCGTGTTGTTCGGTCATCCTCCGAAGTAGGGTCTCAGGTGCATGTCGAGATACAGCACATGGTTTTCAAGGTGGTGATGAATGTCGTAGATCTGGTATACGTTTGTGTCAACCTTGAAGATATCGCCCTCTTCCGGCGTCTTCTCCATCTCGTTGAACACATACGCGGGCCTGGTCGGGTAGTCATCGAGAAACACTCTAAACATAATGCCGCTCCTTTCCTGTGACGGTGAATCGGTACAAGACCCGGAAACGCGGAACCGGGGTCTTATCAAAGGTTGACGATTTCCTCCTGCTCGGCAAGCTGGATGCCCGCGGCGCGCAGCACCTCACTTGCTTTGGCGTCGTCTGCCACGCGGAAAATCATGTAGGCGCTTTCCCTCTTCCCGCCGATGAAGGCGTACATGTACTCCACGTTGACCTGCGCCTCGCTCAGCGCGGTGAGCGCGCGGTTCAGTCCGCCGGGGGTGTTGGAGATGGACACGGCGACGACGGGCGTGATGCTGTGGATAAAGCCCTCCTCACTCAGCACGGCGGCGGTGCCCTCAATGTCGTTGACGATGATGCGGGCGATGCCGAACTCGCTGGTCTCGGCCAGGGAGAAAGCGCGCATGTCAATCTGCTTTTCCGCCAGCACGCGGGTCAGGCCCAGCAGTGCGCCGGGACGGTTCTCAAGAAATACGGAAATCTGTTTGACGCTCATATTCGTTCCCTCCTTATCAAATCTTGCGCTTGTCGATGACGCGGACCGCCTTGCCCTCGCTGCGGACGATGGACTTCGGCGCGACGAGCGTGACCTTGGCGGTCAGCCCGAGCATGGAGCGCAGGCCCTCGACAATCTGCTTCTGCCGCTTGGTGATTTCGCCCATGTTGTCGGTGAACATCTCCGGCGTCATCTCGACGTGGACGTCCAGCGTGTCAGTGTGGTTGACGCGGTCAACGAGAATCTGGTAGTTCGCGCCGTAGCCGAGGTTGAGCAGCACCGTCTCAATCTGGGACGGGAAGACGTTGACGCCGCGGATGATGAGCATGTCGTCCGTTCTGCCGCGCGGCTTCGCCATGCGGACGTGGGTGCGGCCGCAGGCACATTTCTCGTGCGTGAGCACGCACACGTCACGCGTGCGGTAACGCAGCAGCGGGAACGCCTCCTTCGTGATGGAGGTGAACACCAGCTCGCCCTGCTCGCCGTCGGGCAGTACCTCGCCGGTCTCGGGATTGATGATTTCGGCGATGAAGTGGTCCTCGTTGATGTGCATGCCCTGCTGAGCGGAGCACTCGAACGCAACGCCGGGACCGGAGAGCTCGGTCAGACCGTAGATGTCGTACGCCTTGATGCCCAGCGTGTTCTGGATGTCGCGGCGCATCTCCTCGCTCCACGCCTCCGCGCCGAAGATGCCCGCCTTGAGGGGAATCTCCTCGGGCGACAGACCCATCTCCTTCATCGTCTCACCGAGGTAGGCGGCGTAGGACGGGGTGCAGCAGAGAATCGTGGCGTTCAGGTCGCGGATGAACATAATCTGGCGCTCGGTGTTGCCGGAGGAGGTCGGCACGGTCAGGCAGCCGACCTTGTGGCTGCCGCCGTTGAGACCGGGGCCGCCGGTGAACAGGCCGTAACCGTAGCTGACCTGGCAGACGTCCTCGTCCGTGCCGCCGGCGGCGGTGATGGCGCGGGCGCAGCATTCCTCCCAGAGGTCAATGTCGTGCTGCGTGTAGAACGCGACGACGCGCTTGCCGGTGGTGCCGGAGGTGGACTGGATGCGCACGCAGTTTTTCAGCGGCTCTGCCAGCAGGCCGTAGGGATAGTTGTCACGCAGGTCCGCCTTGGTGACGAAGGGCAGCTTGTGCAGGTCCTCGACGCCCTTGATGTCGTCGGGGGTCAGGCCCTTCTCCTCCATCTTCTTGCGGTAGGCGGGGACGTTGTCCCACACGTGGCGGACCTGCTTGCACAGGCGTTCACTTTGCCATGCGGTAATCTGTTCGCGGGATGCGGTTTCAATCTCGGGCTGATAGTAGCGTTCCATTGGGGTGTTTCCTTTCTCTTCTTTGTATAGTATAACATACTGCCGGGGAAAACGCGAAGGTTTTTTTCGGAAAAATCAAAAAACACGGTCCCGCCCAAATGGACGAGACCGTGCAGTTTGTGCTTTGGTTCAGCTTCTCAGCGGCACACGGCTCCATCATTGGGCATGGCAAAGTGACGGCTAAAGAAATAGCCGCTGGTAAAGCTGAAGAAGAAGTTGTTGTTACGGTACTGCTTCATTGCTGCCATGCTCCTTTCGCTGTTTTTTACAGTATACTGTGTCAGCGTGGTAAAGTCAAGCGCCATATGCACTAAATTGAACGCGATGCAACCGGGTCCGCTCTGTGCAGGGTGACGGCTCAGGCGTTTTTGCCCAGTGCAAACGCCCTGCGGTTGAGCTCGAGGAACTTGGCGGGCACCATCGCCTCCAGAGACTGCTGCCACGCCTCCTCCGGCAGGTCGAAGTAGTGGGACAGCCTGCCCATGAGCACGATGTTGGTCGCCTTGCTGCTGCCCGCCTGCTCGGCAAGACCGAGACAGTCGAGCGCGTCCACCTTCGCGCCCGCGGCGCGCATTTTCTCCAGCAGGTTCTCGGGATAGCTCGCCGCGCCGGTGATGACCGGCATGGGGTCAATCTGCTGGGTGGATGTGACAATCTGCCCGCCGGGCTTGAGATACTCCAGCCAGCGCGCCGCCTCGAGCAGCTCAAAGGAGACGATGTAGTCCGCCTCGCCCTTGTCGATGACCGGGGAGGCGACCTTGTCGCCATAGCGGACGTAGGTGACGACGCTGCCGCCGCGCTGGCTCATGCCGTGCACCTCGGACACCTTCACGTCGTAGCCCTGGCCGAGCAGCAGATGCCCCAGCAGCTTGCTTGCCAGCAGGCTTCCCTGCCCGCCGACGCCGACAATCATAATGTTTCTGGTCTCCATCTCTCAACCCTCCTTTGCCGTGCTTTCCAGCGCGCCGAATTTGCAAAGCTGCTCGCACACGCCGCAGCCGACGCACAGCGTCTCGTCCACGCGCGCCTTGCCGTCCTTGAACGACAGCGCGGGGCAGCCGATGCGCATGCAGGATTTGCAGCCCACGCACTTGTCCGTGTTCACGCGCAGGGGCGCCTTGTGCTTGACGTACTTGAGCAGCGCGCAGGGGCGGCGGGAGATGATGACGCTCGGCTCGTCCGCCGCCAGCTCCTCCTTCACCGCCGCATCGCACGCGGCGAGGTCATAGGGGTCGACGACGCGCACACGGCGGAAGCCCATCGCGCGGCAGAGCGCCTCCAGGTCAATCTTCCCGGCGGGGTCGCCCTTGATGTTGAAGCCCGTGGTGGGATTCTGCTGGTGCCCCGTCATGCCGGTGATGGAGTTGTCCACGATGATGACGGTGGAGTTGGACTGGTTGTAGGCGATGTTGGCAAGCCCCGTCATGCCGGAGTGCATGAAGGTGGAATCGCCGATGACGGCGACGGTCCTGTGCTCGCTCTCGCTGCCCAGCGCCTTGTTGAAGCCGTGGATGCTGCTCACCGACGCGCCCATGCACAGCGTCATCTCAATGGCGTTGAGCGGCGCGGCAGCGCCGAGGGTATAGCAGCCGATGTCGCCGAGAACCGTGCACTTGTTGCCTCTGAGCGTGTAGAACAGGCCGCGGTGGGGACATCCGGCGCACATGGCGGGCGGACGCGGCGGGATGTTCTCGTCGAGCTTCGTGCCGACGTGCGGCGCAAGGCCCAGCTTCTCCGCCACAAGGTTCTGCGAGAACTCGCCGAGCTGCGGGAACGCGTCTTTTCCGACGCAGGCAAGCCCCAGCTCGCGGACGTAGGTCTCAATGAAGCCGTCCAGCTCCTCCACGACGACGAGCGTCGTGACGGAGGCGGCAAAGGCACGGATTTTCTGCTCCGGCAGCGGCCAGACCATGCCCAGCTTAAGCACGGGGAAGCGGTCGCCGCAGACCTCCTTGACGTACTGGTAGCTCGTCGAGGAGGTGATGATACCGACGGAGCGGTCGCTGCCCTGCTCCACGCGGTTGAGCTCGCTGGTCTCGGCGTACGCCGAGAGCTGCGCCATGCGCTCCTCCACGTGCGGATGGCGGCGGATGGCGTTGGCCGGGGTCATGACGTACTTGGCAATGTTCTTTTCATAGGGCTTCGTCGCCGGGAGCACGCGCTCGCCCGGTTCGACGATGGACTGGGAGTGCGCCACGCGGGTGCACATCTTGAGGAACACCGGGCAGTCAAAGCGCTCGGAAATCTCATAGGCGCGCTTGGCGAACAGCAGCGCCTCGCCGGAGTCCGAAGGCTCGAGCATGGGCAGCTTGGCAGAGCGCGCATAATGGCGGGAATCCTGTTCGTTCTGGCTGGAGTGCATGCCCGCATCGTCCGCCACGGCAATGACCATACCGCCGTTGACGCCCGTGTAGGATACGGTGAACAGCGGGTCGGCGGCAACGTTCAGCCCGACGTGCTTCATGGCGCAGAAGCTGCGCTTGCCCGCAAGGCTTGCGCCGAAGGCGACCTCCATGGCGACCTTTTCGTTCGGCGCCCACTCGCTGTATACGTCGTCGTACTTCGCCAGCTCCTCGGTAATCTCGGTGCTCGGCGTGCCGGGATAGCTGGACACCACCGATACGCCCGCCTCGTACAGTCCACGCGCTGCAGCGGCGTTGCCCAACATCAACTGTTTCATGGCTGTATCTCTCCTTATTTGGTGTATTG
>JAILRK010000193.1 GCA_024698225.1 Oscillospiraceae bacterium
GACCCCGGCGGCAATCGGACGCAGCGGCTGCCGCGTGCGCGGCAGCGCGCGCTCGCAGTCGGGGCAGACGCCCCGCGCGTCCACAGCGCCGCAAAAGGCGCAGTGCGGCGGGAACACCAGGTCCAGCAGCGCCTCGCGCGCCTTCATGTCTCCGGCACGTCCATCGGCTTGTCGTAGTCCATCCCGCGCGCGTGCCAGACGTCCTCCTGCGTAATGGTCATCAGGTCCTCGCGGCTGCAGCTCTCCAACTGCGCCAGACGGTTCGCCTGCTCGGTGAGAATCTGCTCGAAGAGATTGCGCACGCCGCGCGCGTTGCCGAAGGTGATGCCGCCGGCGTCGTTCGCCTCGTCGATGAACTCGCGCACCTCCGCCTCCGTGCCCTCGGCGAGGGTGTAGCTGCCCTTTTTGCACTGCAGCTTGAAGATGTCCACCATCTCGTCGGTGGAGTAGTCGTCAAAGTGCAGATAGCGGTTGAAGCGGGACTCAAGCCCCGGGTTCGAGTGAATGAAGCGGTCCATCAGCGCGTCGTAGCCCGCCACGATGACCACGATGTCGTCGCGGTGGTCCTCCATCGCCTTGAGCACGGTGTCGATGGCCTCCTGACCGAAGTCGTTCTCGCTCCTGCCGTTGAGGGCGTAGGCCTCGTCGATGAACAGCACGCCGCCGAGCGCCTTTTCAATCTGCTGGCGGGTCTTGATGGCGGTCTGCCCGACGTAGCCCGCCACGAGCCCGCTGCGGTCCACCTCCACAAGCTGCCCCTTGGACAGAATGCCCAGCGAGCGGTAGATGCGCGCCATCAGGCGGGCAATCATCGTCTTGCCCGTGCCGGGGTTGCCCGTGAACACCATGTGCAGCGAGAAATCCGTCGTCGGCAGCCCCGCCTCCTGGCGGCGCTTGAACACCGTCGCCATGTTGATGAGGTTGTTGACCTCGCGCTTCACCTCCGCCAGTCCGACGTAGCCCGCCAGCTCCTCGCGCAGGGCGTTGATGTCCTCCGGCGGGGGCAGCTCCTCTTCGGGCGGCTTGCCGCCCTCGCCGCCGCTGACCGCCGTGGGCGGCGCCTTTCCGTCCGCCTTGTCTGCGGCGTCGGCGGGCGCCTTCGGCTTTGCCGTGACGGGTGCGGCGGGCGCGCCCCAGAAGTCGCCGCTCATGCGCTTGAGGCCGTTGTCCGTCATGCTGCGGATGACCTCCAACTGGCGGAGAATGATTTCGTCTTTTTTATCCATCGTGCTGCCTCCTGCGCAGCGCCCCGTGACGGGGCGAAAGTGCGGCCCTTGGGCCGGGGGTTATGTGGAAAAGCGCCTGCTTACGGCGCGTCGTCATCCGTGTCGGCGTCGTCCGCGTCGGTGAGATTGCGGAAGAAGCAGACCAGCGCCATCGAGAGCCAGGGGCGCAGATACAGCTGCGACGCCGCAAGCAGCAGCCCCGAGACGAGCACGTACAGCAGGTCGCCCGCCATCGTCCGGGGAAAGAGCGGGGAGAGCGTAAGCTGGCTCATCCCCATGGCCAGCGCCGCGACCAGCAGCAGCGGCAGAAAGCCGAGGAACAGCATTGCCAGCTCCAGCTTGTGCCCGCGCATCTCCATGCGGCTGCGGCGCAGCGCCTCCAGCACGCCGCAGTCCGGGTCGTCGCAGAGGTGGAGCATCGCCTGTGAGTAGGACAGCGCCATCACCACGCCCGGCACGACGAACAGCGACAGCCCGACGCCAATCAGCGCGCCCTGCAGCACCGTCACACCGACGACCTTGCCCGCGAAGGGCAGCGCCTCCAGCAGGCTGGCATAGGGCGCGCGCTCGCCGCGCCGCACGCGCAGGCAGTAGCAGCTGTAGCCCGCGGAGAGCACGACGGACAGCAGCGAGACGAACACGCTGAACGCGGAGAGCGAGAAGTTGAGCACGTTCACGGTGCCAAGCACGTGGTCCGCCACCGCGTTGCACAGCGAGAGCACGAGCGAGACGGCGAAAAACAGCGCCGTGAAGCGCAGCGCAGGCACCTGCGCCGTTTGCAGCAGGCCGCGCGCCTCGGCGCGCAGCGCGTTGGGGTCGAGACGAATGGGCATGGTGCGGTCTCCTTGTCGTTGGCGGTCAGCCCGCGCGCGTCCGTTCCGCGCCGGGCAACCGCGGATGTTACGTCAACGATACCACAGATTGCGAAAAAATGCAATGCGAACAAGGGAATCTCCGCCGGGTCCGCCGCGCCGGAGGGAAAAAAACGGGCGCGCAAGGCCGCGGAAACCGGGGAAGAAACGGCAGAATACCGCGGGAACCTGCGCGTTCGCACGACGGGTTTCATACGGAGCCGACGGGTTTGTACGGCATATGGACGAAAAGGATATCATTTTTTTGTATAAACGACTGGACAAACGGGGCACAGGGGCGTATAATTTTTTAGAATATGGGGCAGCGCCGGCAGCGTCGGCGTGCCAGTAAAAGATGAGGTGAGACAATGGCAAAAGCGTTCTTTGGCGGCGTTCATCCCAATGACATGAAGGCCGCGACCAATGAGAAGGCCATCGAGCAGCTTGCGCCGCCGAAACAGGTCGTCATCCCGATGTCACAGCACTTCGGAGCGCCCTGTACGCCGATCGTCAAAAAGGGAGACCACGTGAAGATCGGCCAGAAAATCGGCGAGTTCAGGGGACTCGGTGCGCCAATCCACGCGTCCGTCTCCGGCACGGTTGCGGCGGTTGAGCCGCGTCCGTACTCCATGGGCGGGAACATCATGTCGGTCATTATCAACAATGACTTTCAGGATGAGGTCAGCGAGGAGGTCGTCAAGCCCGAGGACCCCGACGCGCTGAGCGTGCAGGAGCTGATTGAGGTCGTCAAAAATGCCGGTATCGTCGGCATGGGCGGCGCAACCTTCCCCACGCATGTGAAGATTTCCGGCGGTATCGGTCAGGTCGATACGGTCATCATCAACGGCGCGGAGTGCGAGCCCTACATCACGGGCGACCATCGTGCCATGCTTGAGCGTCCGGAGCAGATCATCGGCGGCTGCTGCTATCTGGCGAAGATGTTCGGCGTGAACAAGGTCATCATCGGCGTCGAGATGAACAAGCAGAACGGCATCGACTCGCTCAACCGCACGATTGCCGAGATGAAGGCGCCGGTCGTGGTGCAGCCGCTGCACACCCGTTACCCGCAGGGCGGTGAGAAACAGCTCTGCCAGGCGATTACGGGCAAGCAGGTGCCCCCCGGCGGTCTGCCCAGCGCCATCGGCTGCGCGGTGTTCAACATCAACTCCGTCTGCGCCATCTACAAGGCGGTTACCACCGGCATGCCCGTGGTGCGCAAGGTCGTCACGGTCTCCGGCTCCGGCGTGAACGAGCCGAAGAACATCGAGTGTCCCATCGGCACCCCTGTGGGCGAGCTGTTTGACGCCTGCGGCGGGCTGAAGGACGGCACGTGGAAGCTCATCGCCGGCGGCCCGATGATGGGCATGGCGCAGTACACGGCGGAGATTTCCGTCACCAAGGGCATGGGCTCGCTGCTGGCGTTCGCGGGCGACGAGAACAAGGTCTCCGACAACCCGACCTGCATCCGCTGCGGGCGCTGCGTCGAGGCGTGTCCGATGCACCTCGAACCGCTGTATCTGTACATGTTCGTGCAGAAAAAGCGCGTGGACGAGCTCAACGAGTATCACATTATGGACTGCATGGAGTGCGGCGCCTGCGCATACATCTGCCCCGGCCGCCTGCACCTGACCCAGTCGTTCAAGGCGGGCAAGCAGATGGTCAAGGACGACGCCGCAAAGAAGAAGGCGGCGGCGGAGGCTGCCAAGGCCGCCGAAGAGAAGAAAGGGGCGTGAGCGGAAATGAACGGTGATTACAAGGCGCTGAAGCTCATCGCTTCGTCCAACCCGCACATCCGCAGCAACGAGGACACCCGCTCGCTGATGCTGGACGTCATCATTGCGCTGTGCCCGGCGGTGGCCTGGTCGGTCTATCGCTTCGGCTTCCGCGCGCTGCTCGCGGCGGCGGTGTCCGTCGCGTCGGCGGTGTTCTGGGAGTGGCTGTACCGCAAGCTGCTGAAAAAGCCCCAGATGTTCGGCGACCTCAGCGCCGCCGTCACGGGCCTGCTGCTCGCCATGGTCTGCCCGGTCACGCTGCCGTACTGGATGCTCGTCGTGGGCAACTTCTTCGCCATCGTGGTGGTCAAGCAGCTCTACGGCGGCCTGGGCAAGAACTTCATGAACCCCGCGCTGGCGGGCCGCGCGGCGCTGGTCGCGTGCTACGCCTCCCAGATGACCACCTGGATTGACCCCGCCGCGGGCTGGGCGCCGCTGTCGCTCAAGGGCGTGGACGTCGTCACCTCGGCGACGCCGCTGGCGATGATGAAGGACAACTTCGCCGGCCTGACCGAGGGCTACACCGTTGCGGACATGTTCCTCGGCAACACCGGCGGCTCCGCGGGCGAGGTGTCCGCGCTGATGCTGCTCATCGGCGGCTGCTATCTGATTTTCCGCAAGGTCATCTCCTGGCAGATTCCCGTGTCCTACATCGGCACGGTGGCTCTGCTGTCGCTGCTGTTCCCGAACGGGAACAGCGCAGTGTCCTACATGCTCTACAGCATCTTCGGCGGCGGCCTGATGCTCGGCGCGTTCTTCATGGCGACCGACTACGTCACCAGCCCCGTCACGAAGAAGGGCCAGCTGATTTTCGGCGTGGGCTGCGGTCTGCTGACCGTGTTCATCCGCCGTTTCGGTTCCTTCCCCGAGGGCGTGTGCTATTCCATCCTGCTGATGAACTGCACCGTCTGGATCATCGACCGCGCGGTCAGACCGCAGCGCTTTGGCGCGGATAAGGCAAAGAAGGAGGCGGCAAAGAAATGAAAATCGAAGGCAAGTTCATTCTGCGGGTTGCCGGCACGCTGACGGCCATCTGCCTCGTCGTCGCGGCGCTGCTGGGCGGCGTGAACGCCGTCACGGCGGAGCGCATCGCCGCCATCAACCTGGCGAACACCGAGGCGTCGCTCAAGGCGGTTGCGCCCACGGCGGAGGAGTTCGCGCCCCTCGCGCTGACCGACGCCATGACCGCCGCGGCCTCCGCCAACGGCGGCAAGCTGACCGAGGCGTACGAGGTCATGGAGGGCGGCGCGAACGCGGGCTACGCGTTCAAAATCGTCGCCTCCGGCTCGCAGGGCAACATTGAGATGATTGTCGGCGTGGACGCCGACACCGCGGTGACCGGCGTGTCCATCGTCAGCAACAAGGAGACCTCCGGCATCGGCTCCAAGGTCATGGACAACAACGCGCTGCCCTCCGGCACGGGCGTGCTGGACCAGTTCGTCGGCATGAGCGGCGCGGGCAGCCTTGCGGTGGGCAAGAACGTGGACGCCATCTCCGGCGCGACGGTCTCCTCCAAGGGCGTGACCAAGGGCGTGAACGCGGCGCTGGCCGTCGCGGAAACGCTGGCTTGAGAAGGGAGGAACGGCTTCTATGAATTTTGGTAAACAGCTCAAGGAGGGCCTGATCACCAACAACCCCGTCACGGTGCAGCTGCTCGGCATGTGCTCGACGATGGCGATTACGACCTCCATCACCAACGGCATCGGCATGGGCGTCTCGGTCATGATTATCCTGACGCTCGCCAACATCTTCATTGCGCTGCTGCGCAAGGTCATCCCCGATGAGGTGCGCATTGCCTGCTTCATCGTCGTCATTGCGGGCTTCGTCACCATGGTCGACCTCAGCCTGCAGGCGTTCTTCCCCGCCATCGCGAAGTCGCTGGGCGTGTTCATCCCGCTGATTGTCGTCAACTGCATCATCCTCGGCCGTGCCGAGGCGTTCGCCAGCAAGAACAGCGTCGCGGCCTCCGCCGTGGACGGCATCACCCAGGGCCTGGGCTACACCGCCGTGCTGCTGGTGCTGTGCTTCGTGCGCGAGCTGCTGGGCGCGGGCAAGCTGCTGGGCGTGCAGGTCATGCCGTCGAGCTACGTCCCGGCGGGCATCCTCGTGCTGCCGGTGGGCGGCTTCCTCTGCCTCGGCGCGCTGATTGCCGCCATGCAGTGGGCGCTGAACAAGAGCAAGGAAAAGGCCGCAAAGGCCGAGGGAAAGGAGGCGGCTGAGTAATGTCCGTAACAAGACTCCTCGCCATTTCGCTGGGCGCAATCCTGACGAACAACTTCATCTTCTCGCAGTTCCTGGGCATCTGCCCCTTCCTCGGCGTCTCGAAGAAATCCGACACCGCCGTCGGCATGGGCATCGCGGTCACCTTCGTCATGGGCATCGCGTCCGCCATCACCTTCGCGGTGAACCAGATTCTCGTCAAGCTGGGGCTTGAGTTCATGCAGACCGTCGCGTTCATCCTCGTCATCGCGGCGCTGGTGCAGTTCATCGAGATGTTCCTCAAGAAGTCCATGCCGTCGCTCTACACGGCGCTGGGCATCTATCTGCCGCTCATCACCACCAACTGCGCCGTGCTCGGCGTGGCGCTGCTGAACGTGCAGAACGAGTACAACTTCATCGAGTCCGTGGTCTACGGCATCACCGGCGGCCTGGGCTTCCTGCTGGCGATCTACCTCTTCGCCACCGTGCGCGAGCGCACGGAGTTCGCGGACTATCCGAAATCCTTCGAGGGCTTCCCCATTGCGCTGATTACCTCCGGCCTGCTGGCCCTCGCCTTCATGGGCTTCTCCGGCCTTGAAGTGTGGCCGATGTAAGGAGGAAACGAAGAATGATGACTATCGTATACGCGGTGCTCGTCCTCGGCGTGACCGCTGTGATTTTCGGCCTGATTCTCGCCTTCGCAGCGAAGGTCTTTGAGGTCGAGACCGACCCGAGGCTCCCCCAGATTCAGAGCGCGCTTGCCGGCGCGAACTGCGGCGGCTGCGGCTATCCCGGCTGCGCCGGCTGCGCAGAGGCGATTCTCAACGGCAAGGCGCCCGTCAACGCCTGCGCGCCCGCGGGCGCGGAGGGCGCGGCGAAGATCGCCGCCATCATGGGC
>JAILRK010000204.1 GCA_024698225.1 Oscillospiraceae bacterium
GTGGTTCGTCGGCTTGCCGCGGCGCAGCTCGTCGTTGTCCATACAGGGCAGGTCATCGTGGATGAGGGAGTAGGTGTGCACCAGCTCCAGCGCGCAGGCAAAGGGCAGTGCCAGATGCCAGTCGGACAGCCCGCACAGCCGCGCGCACTCCAGCGTCAACACCGGGCGGATGCGCTTGCCGCCGGACAGAACGCTGTAACGCATGGCGTCATAGACCGATTTCCACGGTACATCCCCGAGGAACAGCCTGTCCAGATACTCCTCCACCGCCGTGCGGTATGCCTCGTACTGCGCGTTGAATTGTTTATCGTCCATTTCCTTCCGCCTCCCCGGTAAATGCGCTCTCCACCGGCGCGCCGTCCGCGCCCTTGGTGAGCTTGATGACCTTCTGCTCCGCCTCGTCGAGCATCGTCTCGCAGGCGGCGACCAGCTTCGTGCCCTCTTCATAGAGACGCAGCGAATCTGCCAGCTTTGCGTCGCCCTTCTCCAGCGCGCCGACAATCTCCTCCAGACGCGCGATGCTCTGCTCAAAGCTCATGGGTTCCGTCATGTTCTTCTCCTCCCAAATGCCGCGCCTGTACGACGCAGTCCAGTGTTCCGCTGCCCAGCGTCACGTCGATGCAGTCGCCGACGCCTGCCTCAGCGGCGCTTTTGAGTATGCTGCCGTCCGCGGCGCGCGCCACGGCATAGCCGCGCGCAAGCACCTTGAGCGGGCTGAGCGCATCCAGCGCGGCGCACAGCGTCGCAAAGCGCCGCGCGCGCTCCCCCTGCTGCCGTTGTGCGGCGGAAACGAGATTCCGGCGCGTGTAGTCCAGCAGCATCCGTTTGTCGGACACGAACGCCGTCGGGTCGGTGAGCACGCGCTTGCGCGCAAGCTCCGTCATCCGCTTGTGCAGCGCGTCCAGCCGCGCGCGCTCGCTGTGCGCCATGCGCCCCGACAGGACGCCGAGGCGTCGACGCAGCTCGTTCTGGTCCGGCACGACGATTTCCGCGGCGTTGGACGGCGTGGACGCCCGCGCATCCGCGACAAAGTCGGAGATGGTGACGTCCGGCTCGTGTCCGACGGCGGAGATGACGGGAATCTCCGAGTCATAGATGGCGCGCGCCACGCGCTCGTCATTGAACGCCCAGAGGTCCTCGATGGAGCCGCCGCCGCGCCCCGTAATGATGACGTCCGCCACGCGCCAGCGGTTGGCGTAGCGCAGCGCGCCCGCGATTTCCGGCGGCGCCTCCGCGCCCTGCACCCGCACGGGCAGCAGCACCACCTTGGAAAGCGGCCAGCGCGCGTTGAGAATGCGGAGCATGTCGTGCACCGCCGCGCCCGCGGACGAGGTAATTACGGCGATGGTGCCGGGATAGCGCGGCAGGGGCTTTTTGTGCGCCGCGTCAAACAGGCCCTCCTTCCAGAGCTTTTCCTTGAGCTGCTCAAAGGCGACGTGCAGGTCGCCCACGCCCTCGGCGGTCAGCGAGTTTACATAAAGCTGATACGCACCGTCCCGCGGGAAGACCGAAATGCGCCCGAAGACAATGACCTTCATCCCGTTTTCCGGGCGGAAGCGCAGGCGCGACGCACTGCCGCGGAACATCACGCAGCGCAGCGCGCCCTCTGCGTCCTTCAGGGTGAAATAATGATGTCCGGAGGGATAGAGCTTATAGTTGGAAATCTCGCCCCGGACGTAGATTTCCTGAAGCTGCGGCACGCGGTCAAGCAGCGCCTTGATGAAGCCGTTCGCCTCGGACACGCTGAAAATCATCTGCTGTTGCTGTTCCATGCGTCCTCCAAAAGAAAAGCGCCGCGTTCTCTGCGGCGCTCATCCTTAGCAACTGTTTCTTATGCCTGCGTCCCGGTCTCGCCACGGACGAAGCTGCCGAGTATGCCGTTGATGAAGCGGACCGTCTCCGGCGTTTCGTACTTCTTGGCGATTTCCAGCGCCTCGTTGACGGCGACGCCGTTCGGGATATCGGGGCGGTAGAGCACCTCATACATCGCCACGCGCATGATTGCGCCCGCGACGAGGGGAATGCGCTCAAAGCGCCAGCCCTTGGCATATTGGGCAATGTAACCGTCCAGCTCCGGCGCATGCTCCGCCACACCCGCGACGATGCCGCGAATGTAGTCGGTCTGCGTGGGGCCGGGTGCTTCGGCGTACAGCGGGTCCTCGGCGCTGAGGGTCTCAAAGCGGTCCTTGCTCAGACGCTGGGCAATCAGCTCCTCCACCGTGAGGTCGGTGAAGCTCAGCTCGTACGCCAGATGAACGGCGATTTCTCTTGCAGTATTGCGGGTCATATTCTGTTCCTTTATCTCTCAGTCGTTGAAGGTGACGCCGCCAACGTGAACGTTGACCTCCTTCACGGGGAATCCGGTCATGCCGCCGACGGCATTGGTCACGGCGTCCTGCACCTTTTGCGCAACCTCGGGGATGGAAAAGCCATAGCGCGCCAGAAGATACACGTCAACGGCGATTGCATCGTCCACCTGCTCCACGCGCACGTTGCGCACGGCCTTCTTGCCGCTCAGCTGCTCGCCGACGTTCTGGCTCGGCGCGCCGACGCCCTCCACGTCCTTGACAGCGTCCGCAACGATGGCGGAAATGACGTCCTCTGCAATATGAATGGTGCCGTTTTCCTCGGCGCGGGTGATATACTCAGCCATGGGAAACACTCCTTCTCATTGATTCGCGTTGGTATTTTATCATTGTTTGCGGGAAAATACAACTGCAATTTTCCGTGGATGCCGCCGGATGCGGTTTTTTTCGGGACACGGACGCCTCAGGGCGCGTCGTCCTTCACGTCCTCAAGATACACGCGCATCGTGCCGCCGCAGGTGAGCCCGTCCTCCGCCGCGGCGTCGTCGGTCATGTCCACCTCAACGACGGCGCTCTTTCCCGTGCCGAGCAGCGCGCGTGCGCGCGCCATCGCCGCTGCCTCGCCGCAGCCGCCGCCGATGGTGCCGTAGCCGCGCCCCAGCGCGTCCACCGCCATCAGCGCGCCGGATTTCACCGGG
>JAILRK010000093.1 GCA_024698225.1 Oscillospiraceae bacterium
CCTTTTTTATCCCACGCTGACCGCTTCCTCCGGCAGTCGTGCCGTATGCCCGTCCGGCTTTGGCAGCGCCGCGAAAATCAGCGTCAGTCCTCCTACGCGCCCGAAATACATCAAAAAAATCAGCATGCCCCTCGACAGCGCCCCAAGCTGCGGCGTCAGGCCGAGCGTCAGCCCGACGGTGCCGATGGCGGACGCCGTCTCAAACATCGTGGCGAGCAGGGGCAGCCCCTCCACGCGGCTCATGACGCAGGACACCCCCAGAAACAGCGTCAGATACGCAACAAGAATGGCAGACGCGGCGCGCAGGGTCTCCGTCGGGAGTCTGCGCCCGAAGGCGCTCCCCTGTCCGCCCCGGCGAAACACCGCCGCCGCATACAGCAGGAGCACGGCGAGCGTCGTTGTCTTCATGCCGCCCGCGGTCGAGCCCGGCGAGCCGCCGACCAGCATCAGCGCGATGGTCAGCAGTTGTCCCGCCTCGCTCATTGCGCCGTAATCCACCGTGTTGAAGCCCGCCGTCCGCGTCGTCACGGACTGAAACAGCGCCGCGAGCACGCGCTCGCCGCCGCTGAGTCCGCCCAGCTCAAAGCAGTAATACCACAGGGCAGGCAGCAGAATCAGCACCGCGCTCACCGCAAGGCACAGCTTGCTCTGCAGCCGGTATCGGCGCAGCTGCAACCGGTGCCTGCGCAGGTCGTCCAGCGTGCGAAACCCGATGCCGCCAAGTACAATCAGCGCCATGACCACCGCGTTGACCACCGCGTCGGCGCGGTATGCGCTCAGCGAGGAAAAGGCCTCCCGCTCTCCCATCAGGTCAAAGCCCGCGTTGCAAAAGGCGGACACCGCGTGGAACACTGAAACACAGGCGCCCTTCCTTGCGCCGTACTCCCCAGCGAACACGGGGAACAGCGCCAGCGCGCCAAGCGCCTCCAGCACCAGCGTGGCGCACAGAATGAAGCGCGTATAGCTCAGGATGCCGCCGAGCTGCTGCGCGGCAACGGACTCCTGCAGCACGCTGCGCTGCCGCAGCCCAATCTGACGCCCCGACAGCCCGGACAGCGCCGTCGCCGTTGTGACCACGCCAAGCCCTCCAATCTGGATGAGAAGCAGGATGACCACCTTCCCGAACACAGACCAGTGCGTCGCCGTGTCCCGCACGACAAGCCCCGTGACGCAGAGCGCGGACGTCGCGGTGAACAGCGCGTCCAACGCCCCCGTGCTCCGGCGTGCCCGCGTCGCGGCGGGCAGCATCAGCAGCGCCGCGCCGAGCAGGATGACGACAAGAAAGCCGAGCAGGATAATCTGAAAGGATGAAAGGCGGAGCCTTCTGCGCACCGGCATATCCCTCACCTCCGTGGACAGACCTTATCACGCGACGCATAAAAACGGTATAAACCCTATGGGCGCGACATTAAGGTTGTATAAGGGCGCACCGTGTCGAAAAAATATCCCCGCTCTCCTCGGTGTGAGGAAAGCGGGGATTACGAATCAGCGGTCGCGCAAACCGTACATCATAACGAAGTCGAGGTCGTTGAGCAGGTTGGGAAACCCGACCGAGCCCTCGAGCTCTTCGATGCTCAGTACGCGATGTTTGTCCTCAAACATCTCTTCATCTCCTTTCGCTGGGCGTATTATAAACCCGTTTTCCCGGAAATGTCAGAGGCAAGCCAAACGAAATAAACAACAGAAGCAATCTATTATTGTTGTATATAAACAAATCTCCCCCGAACACCGCAGCGTTCGGGGGAGTCTGCCTGTTTGTCGGTTTACTTCTTCTGCGCTTCGAGATAGTCGTTCAGTTCGGCGTTGAGGATGTCGGTGATGAACATGTGACCGGGGGCGTGGGTGATAACGATGGGCGGCTTTGCGTTCTCCACAGCCGCCTGCGGCGTGACGCCGCAGGGCCAGAACACGGGAATCTCGCCCTCGTAGATGTCCACTGCCTCGCCGTAGTCCGGCTTCATCACGTCCTTGATGCCGATGGCGCCGGCGGGACCCATGTGGACGGGCGCGCCGTGGACGTTCGGCATCCTGACCGTAATCTCATAGGCGCGCATCGCCTTCTCCGGCGTCATGGGGCGCATGGAGCAGACCATCGGGCCGCTGAAGGGGCCGGCAGGCTTGGTGGGGAAGAGCGGGACCTTGTACATCGGCACGTTGCGCCCCTGCGTGATGTGGCGGACCTCGATGCCCTCGCGCAGCAGCGACTCCTCAAAGGAGAAGGAGCAGCCAATCAGGAAGCCCACGTAGCCCTCCTTCCAGTAGTCGCTGGCGTCGGTGAGCTCCTTGGTGAATACGCCGTTTTCGTACACGCGGTAGCGCGGGATGTCGGTGCAGATGTTTGCGCCCTCGCCCATGGCGTGGGTCAGGGGCTGCTCGCCCTTGATAATCTCGAGAATCGGGCAGGGGAAGGGGTTCAGCCTGGCATACTCCGCAAAGTCCGCCGCGTAGTCCGGCGGGAGAATGACCAGGTTTGCCTGCGCGTAGCCCGCGCACATGCCGGAGGTCGGGAAGTCAATCTTCCCCTCGCGGATGAGCTGACGGACCTCGGACGGTTTCATATGGATGTAAGGGGTGATATCAAACGCCATGATGGTATCCTCCTTCTGTCTGTTTATGCTTTGCGCGGTTTTCTCTCTTTCAGCTTGGCGGGGCCGGTCATGGTGCGCAGCGCGCGCAGCGCGGCGCGCTCGGTCAGCAGCGCGTCCTGCGCCGCCTCAATGGTGGTTTTCACAAAGCGGACTCTGTCCCCGCCCTTGAGCTGACCGATGATGCGGAAATCCGCCGTGATAACGTTGGCAATCTTGGTGTAGCCGCCGGTGGTCTGGCGGTCCGCGAGCATGATGATGGGCTTGCCCGCGGTGGGCACCTGAATCGCGCCGAAGGCGATGCCGTCGGAGATGATGTCGCCACCGTTTTTATGCTCGATGACCGCGCCCTCCATGCGGCAGCCCATGCGGTCAAACTCGTTTGTGACCGTGTAGGTCTCGCTGAGGAAGGTCTCGATTCCGGCGGGCGTGAACATGTCGTCCTGCGGGCCCATCAGCACGCGCACGGCATAGGCATTGCACGCCCTGACCTCCGGGGCGATGCGCCGCTGGACGAGGTTGAGCACGTTGGGGTTCGGGGCGCGGAAGCCAATCACGTCGCCCTTTTCCAGCCTGCGCCCGTTCAGACCGCCGATTTTCGCCTTCATATAGGTCGAGCGGCTGCCCATGACCGGCGGAATGTCCAGCCCGCCGGCAAAGGCGATGTAGGCGCGGCAGCCGGAGCGCAGCGCCGTGAAGCGCAGCGTCTGCCCCGCCTGCACGACAAAGGCGGCATAGGTTGCCACGCTCTGTCCGTCCAGCGTCGGGCCGAGGTCGCCGCCGGTGATGGCGATGACGTTCGCGGCGTCGAACTGCAGCTGCGGCCCCATCATCGTGCACTCGAGCACCGCCTCGTTCTCCTCGTTGCCGACGAGGATGTTGGCGACCTTCATCGCCCGCGGGTCCATCACGCCGGAGACCGACACGCCGAACTGCTGATAGCCGATGCGTCCGCCGTCCTGCACGGAGGTGAGGAGCCCCGGGTTCTGTACGGTGATGCTCATGTTGTCGCCTCCCCTCTCGGATAGGTGCGGCAGACGTACTCGTTGTTCTCCGCCTGCGCGGCGATTGCGTCATACTCCGCGCGGTCAATGGCGCGGAACTTGATGTACTGCCCTGCCTTGGGCAGAATCGGCGTCTCGCGGTTGGGGTCGTACATCTTCACGGGGGTGCGCCCGATGAGCTGCCAGCCGCCCGGCGAGTCGATGGGGTAGACGCCGGTCTGCTTGCCCGCGATGCCGACGGAGCCCGCCGGAATTTTGACGCGCGGCTGCTTGAGGCGCGGGGTCTCCAGCTTGTCGCTCATGCCGCCAAGGTAGGTAAAGCCGGGCGTGAAGCCGAGCATATAGATGAGATACTCCGTGGAGGTGTGGATGTCGATGACCTCCTGCTCGCTCAGTCCCGCATGCTCTGCCACAAAGGCGAGGTCCGGACCCATCTCCTCCCCGCCGTAGAGCACGGGGACCTCCAGCACGTCGCTCGGCGGAATCTCGATGGAGTCGAGGCTGCCGAGCAGGCTCTCCAGCCGCCGCGTCAGCGCGCGGTAGGAGATGACGCCGGGGTCATAGTGAATCATACAGGCGCGGTAAGTCGGCACCAGCTCGACGATACCGGGAATCTTGCTGTGGTCCAGCGCAATGGTAAAGGCGCGGATCTGTGCGTTAATCGTCTCGCTGATTTCATTGCCAAACTCCGCACTGAGCGAGGTGTCGCCGGTCAAAAGAAATCGTACGTTCGGCATGGTTTCCTCCTCTTTCAAAAGCGGGTTGCTTCAGCGTGTGCTCAGACAAAGAGATTCTTGAGGTTCGGCAGCGTCGTGATGGCAAGGTATGCCGTAATCGCCACGACAATCCAGCCGAGGACGGTCAGGACAATCGGGTGCTTGTAGTCCTCGCCGACGACCTTCTTGTTGTGGGTGGCAAGCAGGATGCTGGCAAGGCCCAGCGGCAGGATGATGCCGTTCACCGCGCCCGCGAGCACCAGCAGCTTCGCCGCGCCGCCAAGGATGACCATGATGAGCGACGAGATGGCGATGAACCCGATAATCCAGTAGTTCTCGTTCTTCTCAATGGATGGGCTGAAGGTCTTCAGGAAGGACACGGAGGTGTACGCCGCGCCGATGATGGACGTCAGCGACGCGCAGAAAATCACGAGGCCGGCGAAGCGGTACGCCAGATTGCCCGCGCCCACGAGGAAGGCATAGGCGGCGGGGTTGGAGATGCCGTTGTATTCCGGCACGCCCGCCATGCCCGCGTTCGCGGCGGGATTGGCGAGGTTGATGCCGGGGAACTTGGTGATGACGCCGAGGATGGCGAGGAACAGCAGCACGCGCACGACGGCGGCGATGCCCATGCCCATAACCGAGCTTCGGGTCGCCTGACTCAGGTTGTCCTTGCCGGTCACGCCGCCGTCAATCAGGCGGTGCGCGCCGGAGAAGGTGATGTAGCCGCCGACCGTGCCGCCGATGAGCGTGAGAATCGCCGGGACCGTCGCCTTGATGCCGGAGGAGGGGACGAAGGTGTTTGCAACCGCCTGCCCCACGGGCGGCTTTGTGATGAACATGACCACGAGGATGACGACAATCATAATCGCGCCCAGATACTTCACAATCTGGTCCACGATGGATTTTGCCTGCTTGGAAAGGAAAATCACGATGGCGAGCAGGGCGGAAATGACGTAGCCGACCTTGACGGGAATCCCGGTCAGGGCAAAGATGCCCAAACCGCCGCCGCCGACGTTGCCGATGTTGAACGCAAGGCCGCCCAGCGCAATCAGGCCCGCCAACACGAAGCCAAGGCCGCGGAGCACCTCATTTGCCACGTCCTGCCCGCGCTTGCCCGTGTAGCAGAGCACGCGCCAGATGTTCATCTGCGCGATGCCGGACATAATCAGGGACGCCAGAATCACGAAGCCGAAGCTCGCGCCAAGGCTGCTGGTAAAGGTGGCCGTCTGTGTCAGAAAGCCGGGACCGATGGCAGAGGTCGCCATCAGGAATGCCGCGCCGAGAATGACGCTCATGTTTTTGTTGTTCTTGCTCATTTCGGTTTCCTCCTTTTCTAACGTTCTTTCTCCGGTGTGCTTATACGATTGCGGAAAGCGGAACGATGCTGACGCCCTCCTCAACGAGGCGTGCGCGGATGTTCTTCACGAACTCCACCGCAGAGGGGTTGTCGCCGTGGACGCAGACGGAGTCCGCCTTGAGCGGGACCTCCTCGCCGGTGATGGCGGTGACCTTGCCCTCCTTGACCATGCGGATGGTGCGGGAGATTGCCTCGTCCGTGTCGTGAATCACGGCGCCGGGCAGCTTGCGCGGCACCAGCGTGCCGTCCGCCTGATAGGCGCGGTCAGCAAAGACCTCGTTCGCAACGCGCAGTCCGAGCTGCTTGCCCGCCTCCGCCATCTTGCTGTTGGCAAGCACAAGGAAGATGATGTCCCTGTCCACCTCCGCAATCGCCTCCGCCATGGCAAGCGCAAGGTCCATGTCCTTTGCCGCCATATTGTACAGAGCGCCGTGGGGCTTGCAATGCTGAAGCTTGAGCCCGTACGCCTTTGTAAACGCCATCAGCGCGCCGAGCTGATATTTCACGTAGGCCTTGACCTCTTTCGGGGAACAAGCCATGTTGCGGCGTCCGAAGCCCATGAGGTCCGGAAATCCGGGATGCGCGCCCACGGCGACGCCTGCATCCCGCGCGGTGGCAACGGTCTTGTCCATGACCAATGGGTCTCCTGCATGATAACCGCAGGCGACGTTTGCAGAGGAAATGTGGGCGATGACTTCATGGTCCATTCCGATGGTGTAGTTGCCGAAGCTCTCGCCGAGGTCGCTGTTCAAATCTACCTGATACATTCTCACGACTCCCTTCTCGATAAATTATTCAGAAACGCGCTGTCCTCCCGCTTGACATGCGCCGTATTCTGTTATATAAATTTTATATGATGCAATTCAAAATTTCTATTTCAATCTGCACCGGAAATATAACAATCTTATGACGCAAGGAGAATTACCGCAGTGTTTTTTGTGGATAACAACCAAAAGGCGAACTTCGATTTGAGCTACGCTTTCCCCCTTGTCGTGCATGAGACCTATCTTGCCGACAAGCCTATGGGATTCAACAACTGGCACTGGCACGAGGAGATGCAGTTTTCCTACGTACTGGAGGGCAGCATGATTACCACGGCGCAGGGCAACGACTACGTGCTGCATCCCGGGGACGGTTTTTTCATCAATTCCAACCTCTCCCACATGACGCGCCCACTCTCAAAGGACTCCGCGCGCTATCTCAGCCTGAACGTCAAGCCCTCGCTGCTGACGCTGTTTCACGGCAGCATCATCGAGCGGAAATACTTCCTGCCCTTTGTGGACCACCCGTATTTCCAGTTTGTGCCGCTCTCTCCGACGACGCTCTGGCAGGAGCAGACGCTCAGCAACATGCTCTGTCTGTTCCGGATTCTGCAGGAACAGGAATACGG
>JAILRK010000220.1 GCA_024698225.1 Oscillospiraceae bacterium
CGCTCATCGAGCGCGCGCTTGCCGCCGTGCCCGTCGAAAAACTCACCGCCGTGTGCGTCGTGACGCAGTACGACAAGGCGGAAACGCTCGCAAAACGCTTCGGCTTCCGGTGCCTTCGCAACGACCGTCCGCAGGACGGTCTCAGCCGCACGGTGCGTCTCGGTACAGAGGCGCTTGAGCGCGAATGCGGCGCGATCCTCTACATGGTCGCCGACCAGCCGCTGCTTTTACGCGCGAGCGTCGCGCGATTGCTGGATTTCTATGCCGCGCATCCCGAGCACATCGTCGGCGCGGCGCACGACGGAAAGCGCGGGAATCCCTGCGTCTTCCCCCGGAAATACTTTCCGGAGCTGCGCGCCCTCACGGGCGACGTCGGCGGCAGCGCGGTGATCCGCGCACACGAGGACGACCTGCGGCTCTTTGAGGTCAGCGAAGAGGAACTGACCGACGTCGACACCAGGGAAGCGCTCGAAAAGCTGAAGGGATAACGCGGAAAACCGCGTTATTTCTTTTTGCGCGAATACGGCGTGCCCTCCAGCGGCAGCGAGAACCGCCGCTCGCCGTCGAGCCGGAAGTAGGCGTCCGCGATGGCGGGCGCGGTGGGGATGGACGTGATCTCGCCGATGCCGATGGCGCCGTTCGCCATTTGAAGCCCCGGCTTGTCGACCACGATCGCCTTGACGGGCGGCACGTCCGGCGCGCGGAACAGGCCGAGCGTGCCGTACTTCGCGGTCGGCTTGCAGTTCTCGTCGATGGGATAAGCCTCCGTGAGCGCGTAACCCATCGACATCACGACGCCGCCCTCGATCTGCCCCTCGCAGCTAAGCGGGTTGACCGCCTTCCCCACGTCGTGCGCCGCGACCATCTGCCGGATCTTCCCGGTCTCGCGGTCGAGGACGCACAGCTGCGTCGCATAGCCGTAGGCGACGTGGGACACCGGGTTCGGCACGTCCGCGCCGAGCGGGTCCGTGGCGGCGAGGTACTCGCCGTAGAACTCCTGTCCCCTGAGATCGGCGAGCGTCTTGCCGCGAAGCGCCTCCGTCAGCTTTTCGCAGGCGCGGCGCACCGCCTCGCCGGTGATGAGCGTCTGGCGCGAGCCGGAGGTGTCGCCGGAGTCCGGCGCAATCCAGGTGTTGCTGCGCTCATAGACGACGTCCTCGGGCGCAACGCCCGCGTTCGTGACGACCATCTGCGTGAGCACCGTGCCCAGCCCCTGCCCGATGCACGACGCGCCCGAGTAGATGTGCACCTTCGCGTCATCCTCGATGATGAGCTTGGCGCGGCCCCAGTCCTGCAGTCCCACGCCCACGCCGGCGTTTTTCATCGCGCAGGCAAGACCCACGGGCTCGCCGCGCTGCACCGCCTCGTCATAGTAGGGCTTCACCGCCTCCAGCGTCTCCACGAGGCCGGTCTCCGCGCCGACAATCTGCCCGTTGGGCAGCACGCCGCCGGGGCGAATGGCGTTGCGCCAGCGTATCTCCCAGGGGGAGATGCCGATGGTCTCCGCCATCTCGTTGAGCAGCGACTCCACGGCAAAGCAGGTCTGCGTCACGCCGAAGCCGCGGAATGCGCCCGCGGGCGGGTTGTTGGTATAGTAGGAGATGCCGTCAATCTCGAAATTCTCGTAGGCGTAGGGTCCCGCGGCGTGCGTGCAGGCGCGCTCGAGCACCGGTCCGCCGAGGGAGGCGAACGCGCCCGTGTCGGACACGACCTTCGCCTGCACACCCTGAATGATGCCGTTTTCGTCACAGCCCATCGTGAAGTCCATCCACATCGGATGGCGCTTGGGATGCACCAGAATGGACTCCTGCCGCGTCAGCCGGACCTTGACCGGCACCCGGGCGACGTAGGCAATCAGCGCGGCGTGGTGCTGCACGGACATGTCCTCCTTGCCGCCGAAGCCGCCGCCCACGAGCTGGTTTTCGACCAGGCACTCCTCCGGCGTCACGTCCAACAGCTCCATGCACTCGTGCTGGGTGGTGTGGGAGCTCTGGTCACTGGTGAGCAGCTTGACGCCGCCGTTGTCCAGCGGGAGCGCCACGCAGCACTCCGGCTCCAGAAAGGCGTGCTCGGTCCACGGCGTCTCGAAGTGGCGCGTGAGCACGTATTTGCTGGCGCGGATGGCCGCCGCCGCGTCGCCGCGGGACACGTGCTTGTGCGCCTGCACGTTGTGCTCGGTCTCCGTTTCGAACACGCAGGGCGCGCCCTCGCGCGCCGCCTCCTCCGGTCCGTGGACGGGCGGCAGCGGCTCGTACTCGACGCGCACGAGCTTCTTTGCCGCCTCCAGCGTGTCGCGGTCCCGGGCGCAGACCAGCGCAATCGCGTCGCCGAGGTAGTGCGTTATCTTGCCCACGGGAATCAGCGTCGCCTGGTCCTTCTGGATGTGACCGATGTAGTTCTTGCCCGGCACGTCCTTCGCCGTCAGCACGCAGACCACGCCGGGCAGCGCCTCCGCCTCGGCGGTGTCGATGCTCAGCACGCGGGCGCGGGCATAGGCGCTGCGCACGGCGCCGCCGTAGCACATGCCGTCCACGTAGACGTCGTCCGGGTATTTGCCGAAGCCCTGCACCTTCTCCGCCACGTCGATTCGGTGGACGCGCGAACCGATGCGATAGTCGCTGACGCCGGGCGCGGGAATCCGCCCCTCGCGGAAAATCCTGGCGGCAAGCAGAATCCCGTCGATGATTTTGACGTAGCCCGTGCAGCGGCAGATGTTGTTGCGGATGGCAAACGCCGCTTCCTCGCGGCTGGGCGCAGGATTTGCGTCCAGCAGCGCCTTGGCGGAGAGAATCATGCCGGGGATGCAGAAGCCGCACTGCACCGCGCCCGCCTCGCCGAAGGCAAAGGTGAACACGTCCTTCTCCCACTGCGACAGGCCCTCCACGGTGAGGATTGTCTTGCCCTCCAGCCGGTCCGTCTGCGGAACGCAGGCCTTGGTCGGCTTGCCGTCGATGAGCACCGTGCAGGTGCCGCAGGCGCCCTCGCTGCAGCCGTCCTTGACGGAGGTGAGGTGCAGCGTGTCACGCAGAAAGCGAATCAGCTTCTGGTTTTGTTCGACCGAAACGCGGTCGCCGTTTACGGTAAAGGTCGCCATGGTGCGCTCCCTTCTTTTGTGATATCAACCAAGCAGCGAATACTCTTCTCATCCTATTTTATGTATTATATCATAGGCATGCGAAAAAGCAAGGACAAAGCATTTGCGGCGTTATTCTTTTGTCAGGGAAACGCACAGAGGCGCGCCCGGCGGGCGCGCCTCTGTGCGTTCTCTGTTTACAATTTATACTGATACCTGATCAAAATGCTTGAAAAGCATTTTGATAGCGCCGCAGGCGCGTAGGTATCGCATGAGACGACATGACGCGCTCTGCGCGGCATGAGCGTGCGAAGCACGCGCGATTTCAAATCAATCATTTTG
>JAILRK010000007.1 GCA_024698225.1 Oscillospiraceae bacterium
TTGTCCAGCTCCTCCGGTCCGAAGTCCGGCCAGAGCGTGTCCGTGACATAGATTTCACTGTAGGCAATCTGCCAGAGGAGATAGTTGCTGATGCGCAGCTCCCCGCCCGGACGGATGAGCAGCTCGGGGTCCGGGATGCCCGCCGACCACAGATAGTTCGGGAACAGTGCCTCGTCCATGTCCTCGGGCTGTTTCGTTCCCGCCACGCACTCCGCGGCAAACCGACGCGCGGCGCGCACGATTTCATCGCGCCCGCCGTAGTTGAGGCAGATATTTGCCTGGAAGCCCTCGATGTGCCGGGTAATCTCGTCCGTCTCGGCAATCAGCTTCTGCAGCTTGGGCGAGAGCACCGTGGTGTCGCCCAGAAACTTGAGCCGAATCCGGTCGCGCGCCATTTTCTCAATGCTCTCGTGCAGGTACTGGTCCAGCAGCGTCATGATGGCGTCCACCTCTGCGCGCGGACGCTTCCAGTTCTCCGTGGAGAAGGCGTAGACCGTCAGATAGTCCATGCCGAGGTCCTTGCAGTAGGTGGCGATGGTGCGGAACATCTCCGCCCCCGCCTTGTGTCCCGCCGTGCGCGGGAGGCCGCGGCGCGTCGCCCAGCGGCCATTGCCGTCCATAATGACGGCAACATGACGAGGCAGGCTGACCGCCTGCCCCGCCTGGTTTTGCATAAGGAGCGCCATCAGACTGCCATGAGCTCCTTTTCCTTTTTCGCCAGCAGCTCGTCCATCTCCTTGCAGTAGTCGTCGGTGAGCTTCTGGAGGTCCTTCTCGGCAATCTTATAGTCATCCTCGGTAATCTCACTCGCCTTCTGCTGCTTCTTGAACGCATCAATGGCATCACGGCGGATGTTGCGGATGGCAACCTTGCCGCCCTCGGCATACTTGCGAATCTGCTTGACCAGCTCCTTGCGGCGCTCCTCCGTCAGCTGCGGGAAGCTGAGGCGGATGGACTTGCCGTCGTTCTGCGGATTGATGCCGAGGTCGGACTCCTGGATTGCCTTGTTGATGAGCTTCAGCGCGCTTGCGTCCCACGGGGTGATGAGCAACTGGCGCGGGTCGGGCGAGGCGATGGACGCAATCTGGTGAATGGGCGTGGGCGTGCCGTAGTAGTCAACCGTGATGCGGTCGAGCACGGCGGCGTTGGCACGCCCCGCGCGCACGGCGGCGAAATCCCCTGCAACGGAATCGACGCTCTTTTTCATCTTGTCGGTATAGAATTTGTAATCGTCCTTATTCATGGGAGTACCTCCTCAACGTAATCATTAACTATAGTATAGCGGGAATCGGCAAAAAAGGCAATCAGAACTTCAAAAGATTCAGTCCAATCTGCTCGCTGAAGCTGCGGTCCACCGTGCCGGGAATCAGGGTGACAATCATTTCGCAGGTCGCGCTGACGACGGCGCGACTGAGATGACCGCCCACGACGCGTCCCGTCTCGTCCGCGGCGTTCATGTGCAGGTGCGTATAAAACTGACCGTCCATGGTGTTGATTGTGCCCAAAAGCGAGGTAATCTCATACGTTCCGCTAAAGTCGTTGCCATGGAACTGCTTTTTCTCCGTGTCGAAGGCGCCGACGGTGAACGCGCACAGCGCACCGATGGCCTGAACGGAGGCAAGCTTCACGCCCTCACGTTCGGAGAAGGCGCGCACACAGGCAAGAATCTCCTCACCCGGGTCGAGCCGGACGACGTAGGTATTCTCAAATCTGCGGTATTCCATCGTTGTCTCCTCACTGCATCGGTTCGATGGTTTTGATGTCGTACGGGGTGGTCTGATAGACGTAGTAGTTCAGCCAGTTCTGATAGAGCAGGTTGGCGTGGGCGCGCCAGCGGTTCGGCGGGACGCGCGTGTCGTCATCGTCCGGGAAATAGTTGAAGGGAATTTTTGGGTGGATGCCCTGCCCCTTGTCGCGCAGGTATTCCTTTTGCAGGGTGTCGAAGTTATACTCCGAATGCCCCGTGATGAACACCTGACGCCCGCCGTCGGTCATCAGCATGTAGACACCCGCCTCCTCGGAGGCGGCGAGGATGCGCAGCTTTTCGCAGCGCTCCACGTCCGCGCGGCGGATGCCCGTATAGCGCGAATGCGGCGCAAGAAACACGTCGTCAAAGCCGCGCACCAGCATGGACGAGCGGCGCTCCACCGTGTGCGGGTAGATGCCGGAGAGCTTTTCGTCGAGCATGTACTTCTCGATGCCGTAGTGGTAGTACAGCGCCGCCTGTGCACCCCAGCAGATGTGGAAGGTCGAGTGGACGTGGGTCTTGCTCCACTCCATAATCTCGCACAGCTCGCTCCAGTACTCGACCTCTTCAAAGGGCAGCTTCTCCACCGGCGCGCCGGTGATAATCATGCCGTCGAAGTAGCGTTCGCGCACGTGCTCAAAGGTGGTGTAGAACTTAAACATGTGCTCCGGCGATACGTTCTTTGCCTCGTGGCTCGCCGTCTGCATCAGCTCCAGCTCCACCTGCAGCGGGGTGTTGCCGAGCAGGCGCGCAAGCTGCGTTTCCGTCTCAATCTTGGTCGGCATGAGGTTGAGCAGCAGCACCTGAAGCGGGCGGATGTCCTGTGTCATGGCGCGGGTCTCGGTCATGACGAAGATGTTTTCGTCGGCAAGCGTTCTGGTCGCCGGCAGGTCGTTTGGAATGCGAATGGGCATGGGGCATGCCTCCTTGTCAGTGTTTATGCAAGTGCCTGATTGAGGTCGGCAATCAGGTCCGCCGCGTCCTCAAGACCGCAGGAGTAGCGCACGAGGTCGGGTGAAACGCCGGCGGCGCGCAGCTCGTCGTCGTTCATCTGGCGGTGCGTTGCGCTGGCGGGATGCAGGCAGCAGGTGCGCGCGTCGGCGACGTGGGTCTCAATGGCGGCAATCTTCAGCCGACCCATGAACGCCTCCGCCGCAGCGCGTCCGCCGCGTACGCCGAAGCTGACGACACCGCACGCGCCGTCGGGCAGGTACTTCTGCGCCAGCGCGTGGTACTTGTCGCCCTCAAGCCCAGCATAGGTCACCCAGGACACCTGCGGATGCTGCTTGAGGAAGCGCGCGACCGCAAGGCCGTTCTCACTGTGTCGCTTCATGCGCACGTGCAGGCTCTCCAGCCCGAGGTTGAGCAGGAAAGCGTTCTGCGGAGACTGGATGGAGCCGAAGTCGCGCATGAGCTGGGCGGTCGCCTTGGTGATGAACGCGCCTGCAAGACCGAAGCGCTCGGTATAGGTGACGCCGTGGTAGCTCTCGTCCGGCGTGCAGAGTCCGGGGAACTTGTCGGCGTACGCCGTCCAGTCAAAGCGCCCGGAGTCCACGATGCAGCCGCCGACGCCGGAGCCGTGTCCGTCCATATACTTGGTGGTGGAATGCGTCACGATGTCGGCGCCCCACTCGAACGGGCGGCAAAGCACGGGCGTTGCAAAGGTGTTGTCGATAATCAGCGGCACGCCATGGGCATGCGCCGCCTTGGCGAAGCGCTCGATGTCCAGCACGGTCAGCGCGGGGTTGGCGATGGTCTCGCCGAAGACCGCCTTGGTGTTGGGACGGAACGCCGCTTCCAGCTCCTCGTCGCTGCAGTCGGGTGAAACGAAGGTAAACTCAATGCCCATGCGCTTCATCGTCACGGCAAAGAGGTTGTAGGTGCCGCCGTAAATCGTGGACGAGGACACGATGTGGTCGCCGCAGGAGGCGATGTTAAACACGGAATAGAAGCTTGCCGCCTGTCCAGAGGAGGTCAGCATCGCCGCAGTGCCGCCCTCAAGCTGCGCAATCTTCGCGGCAACGTAGTCGTTGGTGGGGTTCTGAAGGCGGGTGTAGAAATAGCCGGAGGCCTCGAGGTCAAACAGCTTTCCCATGTCCGCGCTGGACGCATACTTAAACGTGGTGCTCTGGACGATTGGAATCTGGCGGGGCTCTCCGTTGCCCGGCGTATAGCCGCCCTGCACGCATCTGGTGCCGATGCCTTGATCTGCCATCTTTGTTTCCTCCAAATCAAAAGATGCTAACAGTATAAATCACTTTGCCTCCGTTTGCAATCTTTTTTGCCCTTGTCGAGAAAAAGTGATTTACATATTTTGAATCCTTTGCTATAATGAGATACGCATGAGTGCAAATTCAATTCGAGGTCGGTCCTCAGCATTTCGCACAAACCCGTCGAACATGTCTCACCTCTGCACCGTCTGAGACCGAACCAGAACATAAGAAGGCGATTTCATCTTGTACTTTGGCAGCGTCCGATTTTTCAAAAACCTGATTTTTTTCACTGTTCTCGCGCTGATTATCATCCCCTCAGTGCTGGCGTTCAAGTACTATCACGAAACGGTTCGGCTGCGGGAAGCACCGCCGCTCGTTGCCGACGACGCGGACAGTCACGGCTCGCCCGACTCCCTTTTTGAGCCGAACGTCGCCCATGCCGCCGCGGAGGAGTCCTTGACGGGACAGCCCGACGCAGCGGAGACGACGCCCTCCCTCGAGGAGGACCCCGCCGCACAGCAGGGGCAGGCTGAAGAGACGTCCCCCCCTGAACAGGCGTCCTCCGACGGAGAACCGCTCCCCGATGAGGAACCGTTCTCCCTGTCTGCCGACCCGCCCGCCTATCAGGCACTGTATGAGGATTTTTACGCCCCGGAAGCGTTTCACGCCGAATCGCGCGTGGAAAACGCCATATACCTCACCTTCGACGACGGTCCGTCGGAACGCACGGACGAGATTTTGGACACGCTTGCCGAAAAGGGCGTCCACGCAACCTTCTTCGTCGTCGGTCAGAGTGACCCGGACAATCTGGAGCGCATGCAGCGCATCGTGGCGGAGGGACACACCATCGGAATGCATTCCTACACCCACGACTACAACAAGGTCTACGCCTCTGTGGAGGGCTTTCTGGAGGAGTTTTACCGTTGTTTCTGCCAGATACGCGACGTGACCGGCGTCACCCCCACCGTGTTCCGCTGTCCGGGCGGCAGCATCAACGGGTATGACGGCGGCTTCTACCAGGAGATTCTCTCCGAAATGATACGCCGCGGCTTCGTCCCCTACGACTGGAACGTCTCCAGCGAGGACGCCGCAACGAACCGCACGCTTCCGGTGGAAACGCTGGTGGACAACGTCGTGAGAAACAGCACGGGCAAATTCCGCAGCATCGTTCTCTTCCACGACAGCGCCTCCAAGACCACCTCCGCGCAGGCGATTGGGCCTGTCATCGACCAACTCCGCGCAAACGGTTACACCTTCGAGCGCATCACACCGGATACCATGCCGGTGCTTTATAGCTACCCCAGGCTTTGAACACGCAGCAACCGCTTTCTGCGCAGCGCTGAAGCTGCACAACCACAGTTTATTATTTTGCATACAATGAATAAAAGGAGTATGTTGGGACATGAGTAAGAGCAAAAAGAAGGATAACTTCAATCAGGCAATGTATGAGATGTTCGGGATTGGCAAGGACGCCAACGTCGAAGCGGACGTTGACGATGAGGTCGCCGAATTTGCCGGCATCGACCCGCTGATTGACCATGAGCTGAACAGCGCCGTTGAAAATAAGCAGGCGTCCGAGAGCAAGCCTGTCCATGAGGTGCCGCATGAGCCCGTGAAGGAAGCGCCGGTTGAGATGCCGAAGGAAGCGCCGCGCACCAAGCGCTATACCTTCCTCGCCGAGGGCACGAGCATTGAGGGCACGCTGCGCTGCGACAGTGACGTCGAAATCTGCGGCGACTTCAAGGGTGACCTGATTTCCAACGGCAGGGTCATCATCCACGCGAACACCAACAGCAACGTGCAGGCGTCCGACCTGGCGCTTGTGAGCTGCAACCTCACCGGCGACGCCAAGGTTGCCAAGTGCGTGAGCATTGACGCCAACTCTACCATCACCGGCAACATCGCCGCCGCGGAGGTCGTCTGCTCCGGTACGGTGCGTGGCAATATGAACATCATGGACAGTCTGACACTGAGCTCCTCCGCCCAGGTCTACGGCGATATCCACACCTGCTCGCTGGTCATTGAGCGCGGCGCGCGCGTGTCCGGCAAGATTGAGATGTCCGCGCAGTAACCGCCTCTTAAAACACCACATATATAAAAAGAGCAGCATCCGCTGCTCTTTTTATATATGTATGGTTTGCTGCACGGGGCAGGTGCGCCGCCACGATGTGAGGGAGCACAGGCGTCATTGCTTCCGCTTCAGCAGGACGAAGCACTCCCAGGGGCGCAGCACGCCGCGTTCGGGCTTCGGGTCCGGATAGTTTGCAATCAGGCAGGCGCCGTTCAGAAACGCCTCGGGAATTGCGTAGTCCACCTCGTGCTCCGCCCAGTTGCAGACCGTCAGCAAACGCTCGTTCTCCCAAGTCCGGACGTAGACAAACAGTTCGGGGTGCTCCGGCTCCAGCAGCTCATAGTGTCCGTACACGATGACGTCCATCTCCCGGCGCAGGCGAATCAGCTTCTGATAATAATGAAACACGGAGTCTGGGCGGCTCATCTGCTCGGCGGCGTTGATTGTCGTGTGGTTCGGGTTGACCGGCAGCCAGGGCGTTCCCGTGGTAAAGCCCGCCTGCGCCCCCGCATCCCACTGCATGGGCGTGCGGGCGTTGTCTCTGCTGCGCTGGCGCAGCATGGCAAGCCCCTCCTCCTCGCTCAGGTAACCTTGGGCGTGAAGGTCCCGGTAATTGCCCAGAGACTCAATGTCATTCATCTGGTCAAAGCTCGTCCATGGGAAGTTGGTCATGCCGAGCTCCTCGCCCTGATAGACGTAGGGCGTGCCCTGCATCATGTGCAGGCAGGTCGCCAGCATCTTCGCGGACAACTCCCGGTACGCCTCGCTCTCGCTGCCGTAACGGGAGACGATGCGGGGCTGGTCGTGGTTATCCCAGTAGAGGCTGTTCCACGCCACGCCGTCCAACTCGCGCTGCCAGCGGCTCATAACCTCCTTAAGCCGCGGGAGGTTCTTGCACTGTGCGGCATAGCGCCCCAGCGTGGGGTGGAAGTCCGCCGACATGTGCTCAAACTGGAAAACCATGGACAGCTCGCTCCCGTCCAGGTTCGCGTAGGACTTGGTCTCCTCCAGCGTCACGCCCGCGCACTCGCCCACGGTCAGCAGGTCGTATTTGGACAGCACGCGGCGGTTCATCTCACGCAGGTACTCGTGCTCGTGC
>JAILRK010000063.1 GCA_024698225.1 Oscillospiraceae bacterium
CAAAATGATTGATTTGAAATCGCGCGTGCTTCGCACGCTCATGCCGCGCAGAGCGCGTCATGTCGTCTCATGCGATACCTACGCGCCTGCGGCGCTATCAAAATGCTTTTCAAGCATTTTGATCAGGTATCAGTATGAACACTTGCATTGTGCCCTGTGTGTCGTGTAGAGGGATTCCCGCGTTCCGCTCACCGGGGGAATTGCAATCCCGCACGCGCCGAATGGCTGACATTTATATAGATAAATGCTTTACAAACGCTTTATTTTGTGATAGCATAGATGCAAATGGAACGAGGGGGTGCTTGCAATGGCACAGGTTTTGGTCAACTTCCGGCTGGAGGAAGAGGACAAGAAGGGCATGGAGGAGGTCTGCCGCGACCTTGGGATGAGCATGTCCACGGCGTTCACCATCTTTGCCAAAAAGATGCGCCGGGAAAAGAGAATCCCGTTTGAGGTGTCTGTCGACCCGTTTTACTCGGAGGAAAACATGTCCTACCTTCGGCGGGTGATGGCTGAAATTGACGCGGGCAAAGCAGTGCTCGCCGAGCACACGCTGCTTGAGGATGAAACCCCATGAGAATTCTATGGGATGAGCGAGCATGGGAGGAGTATCTTTCATGGCAGACGGAGGACAGAAAGACGCTGAAACGAATCAATCTGCTGATTAAGGACATACAGAGGGACCCGTTCAGCGGCATTGGCAAACCTGAACCGCTGAAGGAAGACCTGAGCGGTTGGTGGAGCCGAAGAATTGACGAGGCGAACCGCATTGTCTACAAGGTCGATGCGGACGTCGCCATCATTGCGTCCTGCAAGCGTCATTACGGAGACTGAGCGACGCTTTGCGGAAAAACTCTGAGCGACCCGAACCCCTCTGCCCCTGATTGCCTGCGTGGAATCAGGGGCGTTTTTCCTGTGCAGGGGGGCCATATCCCGGCGCTGAACACTTGCATTGTGCCCTATCTGTCGTGTATAATGGGAAACACCGATTGTCTGGGGGGAGGCGTGCGGCATGAGCGAGGGGAAAAAGACGGTCGCAATTCTGACCGGCAGCTTTCATACGGACTATTCGCACAATCTTGCGCAGGCGCTGTGCGGCGTGCTGCGGGAGGCGGGCTTTGCCGTCTGCCTGCTGCAGGGGCTGGACGCATCGCGCTTCCTGTCGCTTGCGGGGTACGAGGACGAGGTGTTTGACAGCCACTATTACACGCAGTTTGAGTACAGCAAGTTCTTCCGGCCGGACTATCTGGTCGTGTCGCTCGGCACCATCTCCGCCCTGCCGAACGCGATGGAGCCGGACGCGCTGCTGGACCGCCTGCCCGACGTGCCGACCATTCTGCTTGAGACCGAGCTTGCACGCGGGAACTGTGTCTCCGTCACGGTGGACAACTGCGCCGGCATGGAGGCCTGCGTGGAGCATCTGATTGCCGCGCACGGCTGCCGGGAGCTGCTGTTTGTCTCCGGCCCCAAAACGGCGCGGGACGCGCAGGAGCGGCTGCGCGCCTACCGCAGCGTCATGGCGCGCCACGGTCTGCCGGTGACGGACAGCATGATTGCCGCGGGGGATTTCACGGACCATGTGGAGCCGCAGATTGAGGCGCTGCTGGCGGCGCATCCGCACCCGGACGCCATTGTCTGCGCCAACGATGAGATGGCGGAGAGCGCCTACCGCGTGCTGCGCCGCCACGGTCTGGAGCCGGGGCGCGACGTGGCGGTGACCGGCTTTGACGACAGCGACGCCGCGCGCTATGCGGACCCGCCGCTGACCAGCGTGCGGCAGGACATGACCGAGCTGTCCCGGCACATCGTTGCGCTGATTCAGCGGTTTGAGGCGGGCGAGCGTCCGGGCTCCGTCCGCCTCCGCGCCCGACTGTGCCTGCGGCGCTCCTGCGGCTGCGCGGCGGAGGAGGAGCGCGCGTCCGGCGCGGAGACGGCGCGCCTGAATCAAAGCCGCGCCAAGCGCAAGCGGCTGACCGAGCGCTCCATGCAGAGCGCGCTGATTTTGCGCAAGCTGCTGCACGAGGACGTGTCCGAAACCGAATTTTTCCGTCAGCTGGGCAGGCTGCTTGCCGCCCTTGGGCTGGAATACAGCGAGCTGCGGCTGCTGCCGGAGGCAAAGTCCACCGCCGGGGACGAGCGCATCAGCATTCCCGACCGGCTCTGTCTGCGGCTGCGTCAGCACGGGGACGAAATCACCGTCTATCCCGCGCACGAGCCCTGCGTGCTGTGCGCGGGCACGCCCTGCGCCTATCCGGGCGACGCGCCGCTGGCGGCGTTTCCCCTGTTTTTCGGGCAGATGCACTACGGCGTGTTCATCGTCGCCCTTCCGCGGGAGGAGATGCTCTTCTGCTATGCGCTCTCGCTTGAAATCGGCACGGGGCTGCGCTATCTGCACCTGGCGCTGGAGCAGCAGGGGAACCGCGCGGCGCTGGAGGAGAAGAACCAGGTGCTGGACTACACCGCCACCCACGACAGCCTGACGGGGCTGTACAACCGCCGGGGCACCGCGGAACAACTGGAGGCATTTCTGCGCCGCCATGGGCGGGAGCAGCGCTACGCCGCGGTCATGGCGGACCTGGACCACCTCAAGCAAATCAACGACGGCTTCGGGCACGGCATGGGCGACACGGCCATCCGCACCGCGGCGGAGCTTCTGCGCGAGGTGCTCCCGGCGCAGAGCGTGCTGGGCCGGACGGGCGGCGACGAGTTCGTTGCGCTCTTTCTCGCGCAGGAGGAGGACGCCGACGTATGGTTCCGGCGCTCGCTTGCGCAGGCGTGCGAGCGCTTCAACGCGCGCAGCGGCCTGCCGTTCTACGAGGGCATCTCAACGGGCTGCGTTGCCTTTGACGGCGCGCAGACAGACCGCCTGCCGGAGCTGCTGCGCACGGCGGACGCGCTGCTGTACGAGGCGAAGAAGCACCGGCGGCGGAGCGTCCTTCGCGAGGTCTGTGCCGCCGACGCGCGTAACAACACGGAGGACCCAAAGACGCCCTGAGCCAATGCCACGGCGGCGGGACGCAGAAAAGAAATAAGGAGATTTTGAACATGCATATGGCAGACGCATTGCTCGCGCCGGCGGTTGCGGCGACGATGTACGCCGCGACGGCGACGGTGGCGGGCGTATCCATCCATCAGCTCCGGCGCGACGAGGAGACGCAGAAGCTGCCGGTCATGGCGGTGAGCGCCGCGCTGGTGTTCGCGGGGCAGATGATCAACTACAGCATCCCGGGCACCGGCTCTTCGGGGCACATGTGCGGCGGCATGCTGCTCTCGGCGCTGCTGGGACCGCAGGCGGGCTTTCTTTCAATGCTGGTGGTGCTGAGCATCCAGTGCCTCTTCTTTGCCGACGGCGGCCTGCTGGCGCTGGGGGCAAACGTCTGGAACATGGCGTTTTACGGCTGCTTCGTGGGCTATTACCTGATTTGGCGACCAATTCTGCGCGCGCGCCGGGGCCCGTCCACGCGCTGGCGCATCGTCCTCGCCTCGCTGCTCGGCTGCGTGGTGACGCTGCAGCTCGGCGCGTTCTCCGTCGTGCTGGAGACCCTGCTCTCCGGCGTCACGGAGCTGCCCTTTGCCGCCTTCGCCGCGCTGATGCAGCCCATCCACCTTGCCATCGGCCTGGTTGAGGGCGCGGTGACGGCGGCGGTGCTGTGCTTCGTGTACGACGCGCGCCCCGCGCTGCTGCGGGACGTGGACGGCGCGGCAACGGGCCGGCGCTCCCTCGCCGCGACGCTTGCCGTGCTGGCGGTGACGGCGGCGCTGGTCGGCGGCGGGCTGTCCCTGCTGGCGAGCGGCGACCCCGACGGGCTTGAATGGGCGCTGTTCGGCAACGAGGAGGCGGGCTACAGCGCCAACATGGGGCTGGACGAGGCGCATTACGGCGTGGAGAGCGCCGCGGCGGACGGCGCGGCGGCGATTCAGGAGCGCACGGCATTCCTGCCGGACTACGCCTTTGCCGGCAGCGACAGCCCCGCCGGAACGTCGGTTTCGGGGCTGGTCGGCTCGGCGCTGGTCGCGGCGGCGGCGGCGCTGGTCTGCCTGGCCGGCGGCTTCTTCCGCAGGAGAAGGGCGCGGTGAGCGCAAGGACGCCCCCGCGCACCGGGGGCCGGGCGTGAGCC
>JAILRK010000183.1 GCA_024698225.1 Oscillospiraceae bacterium
CTCGTGTAATGAAAGCCCCCGTCGCTGTGGAACAGCGGATGCGCGTCGGGATTGGCCTTGACACCAGCGGGTTGTCGTTACGCTCGCTGATGGCGTAGGCGACGATGCGCCTGTCGTACAGGTCGAGGATGGCGCTGAGACAGCGCTTGCGTACCTCTTTGTGGCATAGCAATGCTCCCTCCTTCGGTGACAGTTTTCTTACTCGCTGTCTCCTATAGAGGGAGCATATCAGTTTCCGGGGGTTTTCTTTTCCTCGCACGTTTGCAGAACGCCGTTCGGCATTCTGTTTATTTTATGAGAGCTTCTCAAGAAGCGGTCCGGCGAACTTGAGCAGCAGCTTTTTGGTGCCCACGGCGTCGAAGGCAATCTCCAGCAGGGCGTCGCCGCCCATGGGGGTGACCTGCGTGACCATGCCCTCGCCAAAGCTCTTGTGGCGCACGCGGTCGCCGCCGCGCAGCGTGGGCAACGGTGCGGCAGAGGCGCTTGGACGCGGCTGCCTGCTGACAGGCGCTTTTGCTTTACGGTTCTTTTGATATGTGGTATGTACGCCACCTGTGCTGCTGCGCTGCACCGCGTAGGACGCAGGGATTCCGCCCGTGGCATACTCGCTTCCGCCGCTGCCCCAGCCGTCGCCAAGCTCGCGCTCCACGCCATAGGTCGGCGGGTTTTTGCCCTGCCAGACGGAGTCCTCCTCGGGAATCTCCCGCAGAAAGCGCGAGGGCGCATTGACCGTGGTGCGTCCGAAGAGCATGCGCTGCTTTGCGTTCGTCAGCGTCAGCTTCTCTTTGGCGCGGGTCATGGCGACGTAGCACAGCCGCCGCTCCTCCTCCAGCTCCTCTTCCTCACCGACGGCGCGCTGACCGGGAAACACGCCTTCCTCCATGCCCACGACGTAGACGCAGGGATACTCCAGCCCCTTCGCGCTGTGCATGGTCATCATCGTCACGGCGTTGTCGTCCGCCGCGCCGTCCAGGTCGGTGTAGAGCGCAATCTCGTTGAGAAAGCCCGAGAGCGTCGGGTCCTCCGGCGCACTGTCCACAAAGGCGACGACGTTCGACTTGAGCTCCTGCACGTTCTCCAGCCGCCCGCGGCTCTCCATATCGTTCTTCTCCTCCAGCGCGCGGGTATAGCCGCTCTTCTGACAGACGAGGTCATACAGTGCGGGCAAATCCTCATCCTCCGCCGCGTCGTGCAGCTCATCGAGCATGGCGGCAAAGAGGCGCAGCTTCGTCGCCGCGCGGCTGAGGTCCGCGTACTCGTCGGCATGGCGCACGACCTCCAGCAGCGGCACGCCCCGCTCCTGCGCGAGGCGCTGCACCGTGTCCACCGTTGCCGCGCCGATACCGCGCGGCGGGTTGTTGATGATGCGGCGCAGACGCAGGTCGTCCGCGGGGTTGTTCAGCACCGACAGATAGGCGAGCATGTCCTTGACCTCGGCGCGCTCGAAGAATTTCATGCCGCCCACGACCTGATAGGGAATGCCGTTGCGCTTGAAGGCGTATTCCAGCGCGTTTGACTGCGCGTTCATGCGGTAGAGCACGGCGTTGTCGCGCCAGCTCCTGCCGTGAGCGAAATCGTCAAGTATCGAACGCGCGACAAAGCCCGCCTCGTCCGTCTCGTTGAACACGGTGCGTATCGTCACGCTCTCGCCGTCCCCGGCGTCGGTCCAGAGGCTCTTGCCCTTGCGGTTGTCGTTGTTGGCAATGACCGCGTTCGCGGCGCTGAGAATGTGCTGGGTCGAGCGGTAGTTCTGCTCGAGCCGGATGACGCGCGCGCCCTTGTACTCCTTTTCGAAGTTCAGGATGTTCGTGATGTCCGCGCCGCGGAAGCGATAGATGCTCTGGTCGTCGTCGCCGACGACGCAGACGTTGCCGTCCTCCCCCACGAGCTGCTTCATCAGCAGGTACTGCAGGCGGTTCGTGTCCTGATACTCGTCAACGAGCACGTAGCGGAACTTGCGGCGGTAATAGTCACGCACCTCGGGAAAGCCCTGCAGCAGCTCCACCGCGCGCAGCAGGATGTCGTCGAAATCCAGCGCGTTCGCCTCGCGCAGCGCCTTGTCGTAGGCGGCGTAGATTCCGGCAATCTTCTTGCGCCGCCAGTCGCTGCTGTCGCTCCAGTGCGCAGAGAAGTCCTGCGCGGTCTCCATCGCGTCCTTTGCGCGCGAGATGACGGCAAGCACCTCGCGCGGCGCAAACGCCTTCTCGTCCAGCTCCATGGCGCGCACGATGTCGCGCACCACGCGGCGGGAATCGTCGGTATCGTAGATGGTGAAGTCCGGCGTATAGCCCAGGCGCTCGATGTCGCGGCGCAGGATGCGCACGCAGGCGGCGTGAAAGGTCATCGCCCACACGTCGCGCGCGCCCTCAATGCCAAAGGCGTCCAGACGGTCGCGCAGCTCGTTTGCCGCCTTGTTTGTAAAGGTAACTGCCATGACAGACCACGGCTTCGCCGGCTCCACCGCGCACAGGTGCAGCATCCGCGCGCGCTCCTCGCGCGCGCCCTGCGCGGCGCAGCGTTCGAGAAAGGCGAGGTCGTCCTCCGTCGCCCAGTCCGGCACCTCGTCCGTGTCGCTGCCGCGCCCATAGGTGAGCAGGTTGGCAACGCGGTTGATGAGCACCGTCGTCTTGCCGCTGCCCGCGCCGGCCAACAGCAGCAGCGCGCCCTCCGTGGTGAGCACGCCGCGGCGCTGCTCCGGGTTGAGCCGCGCGAAGTCAAGCGCGATGCACCTGCGGCGGGCGGCAGCATAGCGTTTTGCGAAATCGTCCATGGAAACCTCCGGTGACCGTCTGGCGGAAATTGCGTCCATCTTAACGCACTTTCGTCCCCCTGTCAAGGCAGGGCGCCCGCGCCTGTGTGAGTGACACCCCTCAGCTTCGAGACCGATTTCAGTTTATGAAATATTTGTTCTATTTCTATTGACAAAAACATTTGTTCGATTTATAATACAGACAATGAAACTTTCTATGGGAGGTACGGTACTATGACCGGTTCTGCTCTGTTTTTCGTGATTCTCGGCGTCAGCGTCATGGTCGGCTGGCTGATGAAGCTGGTGCTCTGGCTGGACACGCCGCGGCGCAGTGCGCGCCGTGCCCCGCACCGCAGTGCGAATTCACAACGCGTTGTTGATTTCGCCGTGTCCGAGCTGGCGTTGGAGCGAGCGCGTCTGGCGGCATAGCGCCATGGAGCTTCTGGAAAAACTCACGATTCTCGCCGACGCCGCCAAGTACGACGCCGCCTGCACCTCCAGCGGGGCAAGGCGCGGGCCGCGCGCAGGCATGGTCGGCTGCACGTCCTCCTCCGTGGCGGGCTGCTGCCACAGCTACTCAGCGGACGGGCGCTGCGTGACGCTGCTGAAGGTGCTGCTCTCGAACGACTGCTCCTACGAGTGCAGCTACTGCGTCAACCGCCGCTCCAACGACACGCCGCGTGCCACCTTCGAGCCGCGCGAGCTGGCGGAGCTGACCATCGGCTTCTATCGGCGAAACTACGTCGAGGGGCTGTTCCTCTCCTCCGCTGTGCTCGTCTCGCCCGACCGCACGACCGAGCGCATGATTGAGGCGCTGCGCATCCTGCGCGAGGAGTTCTGCTTCAACGGCTACGTGCACGCCAAGGCGATTCCCGGCACCTCGCCGGAATTGGTGACGCGCCTTGGGCTGCTTGCCGACCGGCTGAGCGTGAACATTGAGCTGCCGAGCGAGGCGTCGTTGCGCGCCCTTGCGCCGAACAAGACCCGGCACGCCATCCTCGCCCCCATGCGGCAGATTCGCGACGAGGCGGCGGAGAGCCAACAGGAACTGGTGAAGCACCGCTGCGCACCGCGCTTTGCCCCCGCCGGACAGGCGACACAGCTCATCGTCGGTGCCAGCGGCGAGAGTGACCGCCACATCCTCAACCTCACCGAGTCGCTCTACACGCGCTATCGGCTCAGGCGGGTGTTTTACTCGGCCTACGTGCCGGTGGTCGAGAACACGCTGCTCCCCGCGCTTGACACCAAGCCGCCGCTGCTGCGCGAGCACCGCCTCTATCAGGCGGACTGGCTGCTGCGCTTTTACGGGTTTCGCGCAAGCGAGCTGCTGGACGAGAGCCAGCCCGACTTCGACCCGCGGCTGGACCCCAAGTGCTGCTGGGCACTGCGCCACCCGGAGTTCTTCCCCGTGGAGGTCAACCGCGCCGATTACGAAACGCTGCTGCGCGTGCCGGGCATGGGCGTCGTGTCCGCAAAGCGCATCCTTGTCGCGCGGCGCACAGGTCCCCTCCACGCGGACGACCTGAAAAAGCTGGGCGTCGTGATGAAGCGGGCGCAGTACTTCCTCACCTGCTCCGGACGGCTCGCCACGCCGCTGCGTCTCTCCGGCGCCGCCGTGCTCGCGGGACTGCTGGCGCTGGAGCGCGCCACGGCCCCGCAGAGCGTGTACGAGCAGCTTTCGCTCTTTGCCTGAGCAGGCGGCGGATTCGGGCAGTCTCCGGCAGTGCGCCAATCAAGGGAACGCCATGAAATGGAAAGACATCATCTATCAATATGACGGCAGCTTTGACGGGCTGCTGTGCTGCATTTTCGAGAGCTATACCCAGCGGGAATATCCCACCGCCATCTACTGCGGCGAGGAGGACGAATGGAGCCTCTTTGAGACGCGCCTCGTCCTCACCGACGCCGCGCATGCCCAGCGCGTCGGGCGCAGTCTGCGCAAGCTCTCCCCCGATGTGCTGCCGCTGCTGCGGCGCTGCTTCCTCACCTGTCTGCCGGACAAGGAGCTCGCCATCTACCGCTTCGTCGCAAAGCTCTACCGCGAGGGCCCGTCCTATCTGACGCGGTTGAGCGACGATGCCTACCAGCCCCTGCTGCGCGCCGTGCGCGCCATGTCCGCCGAGGTGGAGCACCTGCGCGGCTTCGTGCGCTTTTCCGACTACGGCGGGCTGCTCGGCGCGGAGATTGCGCCGAAAAACCGCGTGCTGCCGCTGTTGCGCGGGCACTTTTGCGCGCGCTGCCACGCCGAGACGTTTTTCCTCTATGACCGCACGCACCGCGAGGCGCTGCTCTATGCCAATGGGCGCTCGCGCATCGTGCCGCTGGAGGACTTCCGCCCCGCGCCGCCCGACGCCGAGGAGACCGCCTACCGCCAACTCTGGCGGCGCTTTTACGACACCATCGCCATCCGCGAGCGCGAGAATCCGGGGCTTCGCATGAGCCGCATGCCCAAGCGCTATTGGGCGCAGATGACGGAGCTTCAGCACGACGGCGACGCCCTGCCGCCCAAGCCCTGAGCGCGCGGCAGCCGTGCGCTTGCCCTGCCCCTCCGCGCGGCAGAACGCGCAGAAAAAGAAATCCCGCGGATGAGTTGACAAACGCCGCGAAACCGTGTAAAATGTCGCCTGTTACAAGCGAGGAAGAGGAGCAGTACGCGCAGCTTGATGCCAAGAGAGGGGACGGACGGTGCAAGTCCCCGTGAGAGCACGCCGAAGTCGCCTCAGAGCAGCCGTGCCGAACCCACAGTAGGCCGGACGGGAGCGCCCGTTACAGCGCGCACGAGTGTCCGCACAGGCGGAAATTCGGGTGGTAACACGGACCATGCGTTCGCCCCGAGCCGGATGGCTTGGGGCGTTTTTGTATCTTGGGAGGAAGCCCTATGTTTGAGCTTGAACAAACCTACGACCTCAAAGCGCTGACCGCGCTCAACCGCGCGGCGCGCAAAACCGTGCGCCGACGGTATATGTGGCTGCGCGCCGCCGTTTGGCTGCTGCTTGCCGTTTCCCTTGGCGTACTGCTGCTGTCCCTTGCCTACGGACTGTTCGACGTCCGCGAGGACTGGGGCATGCTCGTGTGCATCGCGGTGATGGCGCTGTTTCTCGCCTTCGACGACCGGCTGAACGGTTGGGTTTCCCTGCGGCAAATGCTGCCCGGCACGGCGCATTCGGTGACGACGTTCACGAAAGAGGACTACGTTGTGACCACGGACACGATTGAAACGCGGTACCGCTACGGGGATATCACACGCCTGTGCGCGCAGGGCGACTACCTGTTTTTCTTCCTCGGCAAGAAGCACGGTCAGATTTTCGACCTGCGGGGACTGCGGAACGGCAGCGCCGCGGAATTCCGGCAGTTCATTGAGCACACAACCGGAATGACGTTTCAGACAGTCTGACGGACGCAAACCAACGGACAAACACATTATCATATAAGGAGACATCCCATGAAAGAACTACCCAAAATCTACGACCCCCGGCAGGTGGAGGACCGCATCTACAAAATGTGGGAGGACAACGGCTGCTTCCGCGCGACGGTCGACCCCGACAAGAAGCCGTTTTCCATCGTCATGCCGCCGCCGAACGTCACCGGACAACTGCACATGGGGCACGCCATGGACTCCACGCTGCAGGACATCCTGACCCGCTTCAAGCGGATGCAGGGCTACAGCGCGCTGTGGCTGCCCGGCACCGACCACGCCGGCATCGCCACGCAGATTAAGGTGGAGGAGGACCTGCGCATCAACGAGGGCAAGACCCGCTATGACCTCGGGCGCGAGAAGTTCCTCCAGCGCGTGTGGCAGTGGAAGGAGAAGTACGGCAACCGCATCGTCGAGCAGCAGAAGAAGATGGGCGCAAGCTGCGACTGGTCGCGCTCCCGTTTCACGATGGACGAGGGCTGCTCGAAGGCGGTGCGCGAGACCTTCTGCGAGCTGTACGACAAGGGCCTCATCTACAAGGGCAGCCGCATCATCAACTGGTGCCCGCACTGCCTGACCGCGCTCTCCGACGCCGAGGTCGAGTACGTGGACAAGCCCGGTCACCTGTGGTACATCCGCTATCCCCTCTCCGACGGCAGCGGCGACATCGTCGTCGCCACGACGCGCCCCGAGACCATGCTCGGCGACTCCGGCGTGGCGGTCAATCCCGAGGACGAGAAGTTCAAGCACCTCATCGGCAAGACCTGCATCCTGCCGCTCGTCAACCGCGAGATTCCCATCGTGGGCGACGAATACTGCGAAATCGGCTTCGGCACGGGCGCGGTGAAGATGACGCCCGCCCACGACCCCAACGACTTTGAGGTCGGTCTGCGCCACAATCTTGAGGTCATCCGCGTGATTGCCGACAACGGCACCATCAACGAAAACGGCGGCAAATACGAGGGGCTGGACCGCTACGTCTGCCGCAAGCAGATTGTAAAGGACCTCGAGGCGGAGGGCTACCTCGTCAAGACGGAGGACTACAGCCACAACGTCGGCACCTGCTACCGCTGCCACAACGACGTCGAGCCGCTGATTTCCGCGCAGTGGTTTGTGAAGATGGAGCCGCTGGCCAAGGAGGCGCTGCGCGTCGTCAACGACGGCACCATCAAATTCGTGCCCGAGCGCTTTGCCAAGACCTACACGAACTGGATGGAGAACTGCCACGACTGGTGCATCTCCCGCCAGCTCTGGTGGGGGCATCAGATTCCCGCCTGGTACTGCGACGACTGCGGCCACATCAACGTCTCCCGCACCGACCCCACCAAGTGCGAGAAGTGCGGCTGCGAGCGGCTCACCCGTGAAGAGGATGTGCTTGACACCTGGTTCTCCTCCGCACTTTGGCCCTTCTCCACGATGGGCTGGCCGGACGCCGACGCCGCCGACCTCAATTACTGGTACCCCACCTCCGTCATGGTCACGGGCTACGACATCATCTTCTTCTGGGTCGCGCGCATGATCTTCTCCGGCATGGAGCAGATGAAGAAGGAGCCGTTCAAGACGGTGTTCATCCACGGTCTCGTGCGCGACGACAAGGGCCGCAAGATGTCCAAGAGCCTCGGCAACGGCATCGACCCGCTGGAGATGGCGGAGACCTACGGCGCAGACGCGCTGCGCTTCAACCTCATCACCGGCAACAGCCCCGGCAACGACATGCGCTTCTACGTGGAGAAATGCGAGGCGATGCGCAACTTCGCCAACAAAATCTGGAACGCAAGCCGCTTCGTGATGATGAACCTCACCATTGACCGTGTGGAGCTGCCGGAGAAGCTGGAGCTGGAGGACAAGTGGATTCTCTCCAAGCTCAACACGCTCATCCGCGAGGTCACGGACAACATGGACGCCTTTGAGCTGGGCGTTGCCTCCGCGAAGGTCTACGACTTCATCTGGGACAACTACTGCGACTGGTTCATCGAGCTGACCAAGGCGCGCCTGAACGGCGAGGACGAGCAGGCAAAGCGCAACGCGCAGAACGTGCTGTGCTACGTGCTCATTGAGACGCTCAAGCTGCTACATCCCTTCATGCCCTTCCTCACCGAGGAAATCTGGCAGGCGCTTCCCCACGGCGCGCGGGACGAGGGCGTGAACTACCTGATGCTCTCGCAGTGGCCGGAGTGGAACGACGCCTTTGCCTTCCCCGCTGAGGAAGCGGCGATGGGCATGGTCATCGAGGCCATCACCGCCGTGCGCGCGCGCCGCAATGAGATGAACGTCGCGCCGTCGAGAAAGGTGCACTACACCCTCGCCACCGCGCAGGCGGAGACCTTCACGGCGGGCATTCCCTTCTTCCGGCGCCTTGCCAGCGCCAGCGACGTGACCGTTGTCCCCGCCGACGCACCCAGCGCCGAGGGCATGGTCGAGGTCGTGACCCACGCCGCGCGCGTGCTGATGCCGCTGGCGGAGCTGGTGGACTTCGAGAAGGAGCTTGCGCGGATTGCCAAAGAGAAGGCGAACGCCGAGAAGCAGCTCGCCGGCATCGAGGGCAAGCTCAAAAATGAGAACTTCGTCTCCCGTGCGCCCGCGGCGGTCGTCAACGCCGAGCGCGAAAAGGCAGAGAAACTGCGCGCCCTGCTCGAAAAGCTGAACGCCTCCGAACAGGCGATGCGCAAATAAGCCAACGCATTCAAAAAACCGCCCGATGCTTCGGGTGGTTTTTTTATGAAAAACGGCGTCCGCGCAGTGCGCGGACGCCTCGTTGCTATACTATGATTCAGATGAACGGCAGAATCATGCTGGTCAAAAACGACAGCACCATGACCACGACCAGAATGATTGCGACAATGCGCGTCTTCTTGTTCACGTCTCTTCCTCCCTTATGATAGTACGTATGCCGCGCTCGGCACGGGCACGGGGCAGCTCCACCTCGTGTCCGCAGGTCTCGCAGCGCAGCTTCACATCCATGCCGACCCGCGTGATGACGAACACGCTGCCGCCGCAGGGGTGCGGTTTTTTCATTTGGACCCGTCCGCCCAGCTTAAGCTCCATTGCCATGTCGAATCCTCTCCCAATACTGCGCCGCCGCCTGTTCGTTTTTGTTGTCGCCCGGGCGGTAGTAGCGCGCGTTTTTGATGGCGTCGGGCAGGTACTGCTGCGCGACCCAGTGGTTCGGATAATCGTGCGGATACCTGTAGTTCTGCCGGTTGTCCATGCCCGTGGTGTCCGCGTGGACGTTCTGGAGCTGCCGCGGCACGTCGCCTGTGTGCCCCGCCTTCACGTCTGCGCGCGCCGCGCCGATGGCCTCGACGACGCTGTTGGACTTGGGTGCGGTGGCAAGCAGAATGGCCGCCTGCGCGAGCGGGAGCTGCGCCTCCGGCAGCCCGAGCTGCATCGCGGTGTCGACGCAGGCCTTCACGATGGCGACTGCCTGAGGATAGGCAAGCCCCACGTCCTCGCTTGCCGAGCAGAGCAGGCGGCGGCAGGGCGTGATGAGGTCGCCCGCCTCCAGAAAACGCGCGAGATAGTGCAGCGCCGCGTCCGGGTCGCTGCCACGCAGGGATTTCATCAGCGCACTGGCGCTGTCATACATGGCGTCGCCACCCCTGTCGTAGCGCATGGCACTGCGCTGTGCGAGCTGTGAAGCATCTTCCCTTGTCAGCAGGAGCTTTCCCTGCCGGACCTCCGCCGCCTCATAGAGCAGCTCGCAGGCGTTGATGCTCTTGCGCACGTCACCCCCGCCGCTGGCGGCGATTTGCTCGGGCACGCCGTCCTCCCAGTCCAGCGGCAGATTGCTGCGGCTGCGCAGAATCTCCAGCGCGCGGCGCACGGCGCTCAGCGCCTCCTCCGCCGTCACCTGTTTGAACTCAAACACGGTCGAGCGCGAGAGCAGTGCACCGTACACATAGAAGTAGGGATTCTCGGTGGTGGAGGCAATGAGCGTGATGGAGCCGTTTTCCATGAACTCCAGGAGGCTCTGCTGCTGTTTCTTGTTGAAATACTGAATCTCGTCGAGATAGAGCAGCACGCCGCCCGGCGCAAGCAACGTGCCCACATCCGCGATAATCTCCTTCACGTCGGAGAGCGAAGCGGTGGTGGCGTTGAGCTTGTGGAGCGTCTTGTGCGTGCGCGCGGCGATGATGTTGGCAATGGTGGTCTTGCCCGTCCCGGACGGACCGTAGAAAATCATGTTCGCGCTCGTGCCCGATTCAATCAGGCGGCGCAGCATGCCGCCCGCACCGATGAGGTGCTTCTGCCCCACGACCTCGTCCAGGCTCCGGGGGCGAATCTCGTCGGCAAGGGGCCTGTCCATGTCCGCGTCACCTGCTTTCTCTGTTGGTTCTTTCTTCGCTCTGCGCCCCGCTGCATCGGCTGCAGCGGGGCGTCAGGCGCTCAGTTGGTGTAGTTGTCGAAGTAGCCCTGCACCAGCACGATGGGCGTGCCCTTGTCGCCGCTGCCGCTGGTGAGGTCGCAGAGGGAGGCAAGCAGGTCGGTGAGCTGGCGCGGGGTCGTGCCCTCGCTCGCCATCTTGCCCACAAGCTCGCCCTCCTTGGCGCGGATGTCGGCGCTGATGGCCGCCTTCAGCGCCTCGCCGGACAGGTCCTTATACTTGTCGTCCGCGAGGTACTTGAGCTTCAGCTCGTTCGGCGTACCGACCAGACCGGCGGTGAATGCCGGCGAGGTGACGGGGTCCGCCAGCTCCCAGATTTTGCCCTGCGGGTCCTTAAACGCGCCGTCGCCGTAGACCATGACCTCGACGCGCTTGCCCGTGGCGTCAAGGATGCGCCTTTGCACCTCCTCGACCACACCCTGGCAGTCGCGCGGGAAGAGCTTGACCATGTCCTCGGTGGACTTGTTCGAGCCGAGCAGACCGTACTTCTCGTTGCAGCCGCTGCCGTTGACCGGGGCGTCGAGAATCTCGTCCAGCCCGAACACGCGCTTTGCGCCCGCTGCCTTGAGCAGACGCTTGGAGCGCGCGCGGCTGTGGATGTCGGCGGTGATGACGCTGTCGGTGTATTTGAGGATGTCGGTGGCGTGGTTGGCGAAGACAATCTCGCACTCCGCCCCCGCCGCGCGGACAATCTCGCCGTAGTAGGTGAGATAGTTGACGCCGGTGAACTCATGCTTCGGCTCGCCAAACAGCTCGACGAAGCGCGCGGCGCTGAGCACGTCGGAATACGGGTTGACGCCCGCCTCGTCCACCGCGTCAAGGCTGACGAGCGCGTTGCCGACCTCGTCCGAGGGATAGCTGAGCTGAATGACGACCTTTTTGCAGCCCATGGCGATGCCGCGCAGCAAAATGGCGAAGCGGTTGCGCGAGAGAATCGGGAACACGACGCCCACGGTCTCCCCGCCCAGCTTGGCGCGAACGTCGTCCGCGATGTTCTGCACGCTGGCATAGTTGCCCTGCGAACGGGCGACGACGGACTCGGTGATGGCGATGACGTCCCGGTCGCGGAGTGCGAAGCCCTCCGACGCGGCGGCGTCAAGCACGCTCTGCGCGGCGATGGCGGCGATGTCGTCGCCCTGACGGATGATTGGGCAGCGAATGCCGCGGGACACGGTACCGACGCGTCTTTCGTTGTTGCTCATGGATAATTCCTCCTCAAAAGTTGAGAATCAAAATGACAAAATAAGTATATCACCGTCATTGATAAAATAAAATCGTTAGATTGCCCAAACCTCATGTCACGCACTCAGTCTTCTTCGTACCGCTCTAAAAACGAGTGCTCCTCCCCCTTGGACTTCCACCCCGGGAAGGTATCGATATTGACGGTATGGATGGCGTTGAAGACGCTTTTCTCGACGTTTGGGTTCTCCTCGCGCAGCCGCCGCAGCAGTGCCTTGACCTCGCGGCGCTTGCTGAGCTCCTCGTGCGCGGCGCTCGCCTCGGTGAAGCGGCAGGCGCATTGCAGAAACTGCAGGTCGTGGTGGCGCGCCCAGGCGATGATGTCATCCTCGTGGACGCGGTAGAGCGGGCGAATGAGCTCCATGCCCGGGAAGTTCTGGCTGTGCAGCTTCGGCGGCATCGCCTGCAGCATGCCGCTCCAGAGCATGCCCATCACCGTGGTTTCAATCACGTCATTGAAGTGATGGCCCAGCGCAATCTTGTTGCAGCCCAGCTCACGCGCCTTGGCATAGAGGTGCCCGCGGCGCATCTTCGCGCAGAGATAGCACGCAGAGTGCGTCTGCGCGTTGGCGACCTCAAAGACATCGCTCTCGAAGATGTGCAGCGGGACGCGCAGGCGCGCGGCGTTTTCCTCGATGCGCGCGCGGTTGGCGGCGTTGTAACCAGGGTCCATGCACAGGTACACCGCCTCAAACGGCGTATGCCCGTGGCGCTCGAGCTCCTGCATGAGCTTGGCAAGCAGCATCGAGTCCTTGCCGCCGGAGACGCACACGGCGATGCGGTCCCCCTCCTGCACGAGCGCATAGCGCTGCACGGCGGTGATGAAGGGCGTCCAAAGCTCCCGCCGGTACTTTTTGACCAGGCTGCGCTCCGCCTGCTGATAAAACGCCAGTTCCCGCGCCATCGCCGCGCCTCCCTTCCCACAACACGTTGCCCGACCTATTATAAGAGATACCGCGCCGCATTGCAACCGCAAAATTTCCCCTTGTGAAGCAATTGAAACTGTGCTATAGTAAGGATGTATGCGGGTATGGCGGAATTGGCAGACGCGCCGGATTTAGGTTCCGGTGGGCAACCGTGCAGGTTCAAATCCTGTTACCCGCACCAAAACCGGACTGATGATTGATACGATGTATCAGTTGTCGGTCCGGTTTCATTATGCCAGAAATGTCCTACTCCTCCGTGCAGCCGTCAAAAAAGGTTTGTCAAGAGGTAGATTTTTCAAAGCGCAAATGATACAATAGCATAATAATGCTGA
>JAILRK010000221.1 GCA_024698225.1 Oscillospiraceae bacterium
GTTCAGCGCGTCGGTGTTCGGGCTGTTGAACAGCGCCGCCAGCAGCGGGGTAATCACGTCCTTGACCAGCGAGCCGGTGATGGCGGCAAACGCGCCGCCGATGATGACGCCGATTGCCATGTCCACAACGTTGCCCTTGAGTGCGAATGCCTTGAACTCTTCGATAAACTTCTTCATCTCTCGATTCTCCTTTACATATAGTATTAATTTGATACAGAAATTGCTTTCTGTTATCAATTCTTCGGGGTCAGCTTCTCCGTGCCGCCCATGTAGGGTTGCAGCACGGCGGGGATGTTGACGCTGCCGTCCGCCTGGAGATTGTTTTCGAGGAAGGCGATGAGCATGCGCGGCGGCGCGACGACGGTGTTGTTGAGCGTGTGGGGAAGGTAGAGCTTGCCGTCCTCGCCCTTGACGCGAATCTTCAGGCGGCGCGCCTGTGCGTCGCCGAGGTTGGAGCAGGAGCAGACCTCGAAGTACTTCTGCTGGCGCGGGCTCCACGCCTCGATGTCGCAGGACTTGACCTTGAGGTCCGCGAGGTCGCCGGAGCAGCACTCGAGCTGGCGCACGGGGATGTCCATCGAGCGGAAGAGCTCGACGCTGTAGCGCCACATCTGCTCGTACCACTGCATGGACTCCTCGGGCTTGCAGACGACAATCATCTCCTGCTTTTCAAACTGGTGGATGCGGTAGACGCCGCGCTCCTCGATGCCGTGCGCGCCCTTCTCCTTGCGGAAGCAGGGGGAATAGCTCGTCAGCGTCTGGGGCAGGGCGGCCTCGGGCAGAATCTGGTCGATGAACTTGCCAATCATCGAGTGCTCGCTCGTGCCAATCAGGTAGAGGTCCTCGCCCTCGATTTTGTACATCATCGCGTCCATGTCGTTCTGGCTCATCACGCCCTCGACCACGTTGCCGTGAATCATGAACGGCGGGATGCAGTAGGTGAAGCCCTTGCCAATCATGAAGTCGCGCGCGTAGGCAATCACCGCCTCGTGCAGGCGCGCGATATCGCCGAGCAGATAGTAGAAGCCGTTGCCGCTGACGCGCAAGGCGGAGTCGATGTCGATGCCGGCAAAGCGCGCCATGATGTCGGTGTGGTAGGGCACCTCGAACGCGGGCACCTTCGGCTCGCCGAAGCGCTGCACCTCGACGTTCTTGCTGTCGTCCTCGCCAATGGGCACGCTGGGGTCGATGATGTTGGGGATGAGCAGCATGTCGTGGTGGAGCTTCGCCTCGTATTCCGCCTCCAGCGCCTCTAACTCCGCCAGGCGCTCGCCGTTTGCCTTGACTGCCGCCATATTGGCGTCAATCTGCGCCTGAAGGGCGGCTTTTTCCTCCTCGGCGGCTTTTTTCAGCCTGCCGAAGAGGGGACCGTTCGCCTTGGACAGCTTGTTGCGCGCCGCGCGCAGCTCGCTCGCCTCGGTGATGGCGGCGCGGAGCTTCGCGTCGAGTTCAATGACCTCGTCCACCAGCGGGAGCTTCGCGTCCTGGAACTTCTTTTTGATGTTTTCCCGCACCGCGTCGGGGTTGTCACGAATGAATTTGATGTCAAGCATGGTTGTACAATCCTTCTTTCCTGTTCTGCTCCCCGAACCGGGGCGCTCTCTTACGCAACGCGCAGACTGCGCGCTTTTTTATTTTCGCAGCCCAGCGTGGGCTCAGGGGGCGTCGACGTGCCAGTATTTCAGGCTCCCGTCCTCCGCGACGGTCAGATAGCCCTCCATCACCAGCTGTTCGAGCATCGCCTCATAGCGCGCACGGAGCTGCACGGGCGCTTCACCGCCGTCGTTCGCCGCAATCGCGTCTTCATAGTCCGCCGTGCCGTAGGACGAGAGCAGCTGTGCCGCAGCCTCGTCCTCGCCGTCGTTCATCAGCAGCAGGGCATGGCAGAGGTCCCGATGGACGCAGTACCGTCCCGCTTCCTCGGTGAGCCGGTCGATTTCCTCCTGCTGTTTCGCCTCGTTCTCCACCAGCGCCTCCTTCAGCGCCTCCTTTTCCTCCGTCAGCGCGTCCAGGCGCTCCTCCAGCTCGTCCGCCTGGCGCTCGAGCTCGACGTTGCGCGTCAGCGTGGCCTGCAGCGCGTCGGCGTTGCCGCGCAGCTCGCTGAGCACCTGGTCGGTGCCGCGCTGGTTCATCAGAAACGACCACACCAGCAGCGCGAACGCGACGACGAACAGAATGAAAATATAGCCGTAGACCCGTTTTTGTCCGGTCTGCTCGTCCATCGGCTGCTCGTCCTGTGCCGATGCGGGCGTATCCTCTGGCTTTTTGGGCTTCTCATGGATTAAATCTGTCATTTCCCATTCCTCTTCTTCACCAGCGCCAGCGCCTCGAGCAGGTCGTTGAGGTCGTCCATGCCGTAGTACTCCAGCTCGACGCGGCCTTTTTTGCGTCCCGGCACGATGCGGCAGCCGCGCCCGAGCTTTGTGGACAGCTCGCTCGCCGCCAGTCTGGTGTAATTGACCGCGTCGGGGTCCTCCGTGCGCGGTTGCTTCGGCGCGCTCTGCAGCCGCCGGACCAAGGCCTCGGTCTGGCGCACGTTGAGCCCCTCGTCCAAGACGGTTTGCGCCGCTTTTTTCTGCAGGGCAGGGGAGAGCGGCAGCAGCGCGCGCGCATGCCCGCCGCTGAGTTGACCCTCCTCCAGCAGGGCGCGCACCTCCGGGCACACGCCCAGCAGACGCACCGCGTTCGCCACGGCGGAGCGCGATTTGCCCACGCGCGCGGCAACGTCCTCCTGCGTGAGCTGATAGCCGTCCATCAGCTTGCGGTAGCCCTCCGCCTCCTCAATGGGGTCCAGGTCCTCACGCTGCAGGTTCTCAATCAGCGCCAGCTCCGCCGCCTTGCGGTCGTCCGCCTCGATGACGATGGCGGGCACCTCGCTCAGCCCCGCCAGCCGCGCCGCGCGCCAGCGGCGCTCGCCCGCGATAATCTGATAGTAGCCCGAGGCGAGCCTGCGCACGGTCAGCGGCTGAAGTATGCCGTGGGTGCGGATGGAGTCCGCCAGCTCGTCCAGCGATTCCTCTTCAAAGCGCTTGCGCGGCTGGTTGCTGTTGCATTCGACCTGAGAGATGGGAAGCAGGTGCAGATTGTCGCCGCTTTCCTCGCGCATCGCCTCATCGCCGAAGAGCGCGCCCAGACCCTTGCCGAGCCCGCGTGATGTATTCGCCATATCCCTCTCCTTACTTGATTCCTCCCGTGCTCTCCCCGCCGCAGCCGACGGGGGAGGGACGCGTCGTTTTCTCCCGCCCGAAGCGGGAAACGCGCCTGTTTACTTTGGATTTTTCTTCAAAAACTCCTGTCCGAGCGCGGTATAGGCCTCCGCGCCGCGGCTCGTGCGGTCGTAGACGTTGATGGGCTTGCCGTGGCTGGGCGCCTCGGACAGACGCACGTTGCGCGGAATCACCGTGGCATAGACCTTGCCGGGGAAGTAACGCTTGACCTCCTCCGCCACCTGCACGGCGAGATTCGTGCGCCCGTCGTGCATGGTCAGCAGCACGCCCTCCAGCTCCAGTACAGGGTTGAGCGAGCGCTTGATGATGCGCACCGTGCCCATCAGGTCGCTGAGTCCCTCCAGCGCAAAGTATTCGCTCTGCACCGGCACAAGAATCGTCTGCGCCGCGCAGAGGGCGTTGAGCGTCAGCAGCTCGAGGGAGGGGGGACAGTCGATGAAGATGAAGTCGTAGTCCGCCGACAGGGGGGCAAGCGCGTCGCGCAGCAGATACTCCCGCTTCTCGCGTCCAATCATCTCGATGCCCGCGCCCGCCAGCGCCTTGCTGGCCGGCAGCACGTCGCCATAGCGGGTGTGGACAATGCAGCTGCGTGCCTCCGTGCCGTTGATGAGCACGTCATACACGCCCTGCGAAAGCGTCTTGTCCACGCCCATGCCCGAGGTCGAGTTCGCCTGCGGGTCAAAATCGCACAGCAGCACGCGCTTGCCCGCGCTGTGCAGCACCGAGACGAGATTGACGCACGTGGTCGTCTTTCCGACGCCGCCCTTTTGATTGACAATCGCAATCGTTTTTGCCAAATCGACACCCGCTTTCCTGTCGTTCGTTGGGAACCACACCGTTTCACGCCGTTTGATACTGATTTCAAATCAAAATGATTGATTTGAAATCGCGCGTGCTTCGCACGCTCATGCCGCGCAGAGCGCGTCATGTCGTCTCATGCGATACCTACGCGCCTGCGGCGCTATCAAAATGCTTTTCAAGCATTTT
>JAILRK010000224.1 GCA_024698225.1 Oscillospiraceae bacterium
CAGGTCTCCATCCGAACGGAGCCCACCATGACCACCGAGGACTTCGGCTGCTTTCTGCTGCAACGGCCGGGCTCATTTTACCATATTGGCGCGGGCTGTCCGCTCCCCCTGCACAATGCCGCGTTTCTGCCGGCGGACGACGCCGTGCTGACGGCGGCGGCGCTCCACGCCGCCGTGGTGGAACAATTTCTGAGGGAGGCGACCCCATGAGATTCACAAAAATGCAGGGCTGCGGCAACGACTATATTTATGTCAACTGCTTTGCGCAGCGCGTAACCCGCCCCGATGTGCTCGCCCGGCGGATTTCGGACCGGCATTTCGGCGTCGGCGCAGACGGGCTGATTCTGATTGAACCCTCCGAAGACGCGGACGCGTTCATGCACATGTTCAACGCCGACGGCTCCGAGGGCAGCATGTGCGGCAACGGCATCCGCTGCACCGCCAAGTATCTCTACGACCACGGTCTTGTGCCGAGCACACGGCGCAGCGTGCGCATTGACACGCGCTCGGGACCCCGTGAGATTTCGTTCCGCGTGGCGCACGGCAGAGCGACGGAGCTGACGGTGGACATGGGCACGCCGCACCTGACCGGCGCCGTGCCGGAGGCGATTACCGTCGCAGGCATGGCGCTGCACTGCGTCGGCGTGGACATGGGCAATCCCCACGCCGTATATTTTCTGGACGACAACCCGGCATTGGCTGTCAAAACGGTGCGGGAGCTTGCGCTTGCACGCTACGGCAGCTATTTTGAAACGCATCCGCGCTTTCCGGAGCGCGTGAACTCGGAGTTCATAGAGGTCCTCAGCCCCGCTGAGGTCAACTTCCGCGTCTGGGAGCGCGGCTCGGGTGAGACGCTGGCCTGCGGGACCGGCGCCGCGGCGGCGGTCTTCGCAGGCATTGCGGCGGGAAAACTGCAGGACGCCGTGCTGGTGCATCTCAGCGGCGGCGACCTGCGCGTGCGCTGTGACGCACAGAGCGGGCACTGTTTTCTCAGCGGCGGCGCGGAGGAGGTCTTCAGCGGAGACTATCCCGAAGCCGACGCCCTCTGACTCAGTCGGCGACGGTCGGAACGGCGTCGGGCGGAATCGGGCAGACGTAACCCTCGGCGGTGCGCTGCGTGAACTCCGCGCGCGCCGCAGCGAGCAGCGACGGCTCGGCAAAGAGGTCAATCACCGCGGCGCAGAGCACCTTGCCCGCATGCAGCGCCGCCTTGTGCCCGATGCTCGTTGCGCCGCAGGAGACGTTCTGCCAGCTGTGCCCCGGACAGCCGTTCGGCCACGCCGCCACGTGAATCTGCGCGGTGGGCGTCAGCCAGCTCACGTCGCCCACGTCGGTGGAGCCGGGGTTGAACGCCGTGCCGGTGAAGTGCGGCAGCAGGAAATCGTTCATCGCATGCGCCGCGCTGCGGCGCTGCTCCTGCGCGGCGGCGGCATAGTCCGCGTCCGCCTGCGAGCCGACGCCGGGCGCCGCCTCCCTGCCCTCATAGGTCGCGTGTACGGCGGCGGCGAAGGCAAGCTCCTCCTCGCTGTAGTGCGGCACGCCGAGCGCGGCAAAATTGCGGTAAAGCAGGTCCTCCAGCACGCGGTTGCTCACGGTGTCCGAGGTGCCGTCGATGAAGCGGCGCTCGTAGCCGGTCTCGGTCATCAGCGCAGCGCCGTCGGCAATCTTGTCCACGCGTGCCTGCAGTGCCAACGCCTCGCTAACGCGGTTGCTGCGCGTCATGTAAAGGACTTTCGCCTCCGGCTGTACCACGTTGGCGCTGCGCCCGCCCGCGTCGGTAATCGCATAGTGGATGCGCGCGCGGGAGGGCATGTGCTCGCGCAGAAACTGCACGCCGACGTTCATCAGCTCCACGGCGTCCAGCGCACTGCGCCCAAGCTCCGGTGCGCCCGCCGCGTGGGCGGCAACGCCGTGGAAGGCATACTGCACCTGGATGGTCGAGTTGCAGGTCCCGGTGACGACCTCGTTGCAGTCCTCCGGGTGCCAGGTCAGCGCGGCGTCCAGACCGCGCCACAGCCCGTCGCGCGCCATGAACGCCTTTGCCGCGCCGCCCTCCTCGCCCGGGCAGCCATAGAGGACGACCGTACCGCTTGCTCCGGTTTCCTCCAGATAGTGCTTCACGCCCAGCGCCGCGGCAAAGGCGCCCGCGCCCAGCAGGTTGTGTCCGCAGCCGTGCCCCGCGTCCGCGCCGATGAGCGGCTCGCGGCGCGTTGCGCCGCCCTTTTGTGCAAGCCCGGACAGCGCGTCATACTCGGCAAGGATGCCGATGACCGGGCGGCCCTCGCCGTAGGACGCAGAAAACGCCGTCGGGATGCCGCACAGCCCGCGCTGCACCGCAAAGCCCTCGCGCGTAAGCACCGAAACGTACAGCGCGGCGGATTTTCTCTCCTGCAGCGACAGCTCCGCGTAGTCCCAGATTTTGTCCGCGACCTCGCAGACCGTGCTCTCTCTGCGCGCTACGTACGCAAGCGCGTTTTCTTTTGCATTGTTCATGTGCATGTCCTCCCCCTACGTTGCGCAAGCGCGCATTTGATGAAAAAGAGCGGCAGCGCCGCTCTTTTTTGGTTTCCGCAGAAAACGGTTGTATGCTTACAGGACCTTGCTCAAAAAATCCTTGAGCCGCGGGTGCTGCGGGTGGTCGAACAGCGCGTGGGGCTCGTTCTGCTCCAGCAGTCTGCCGTCCGCCATAAACAGCACGCGGTTGCCCACCTCGCGGGCAAAGCCCATCTCGTGCGTGACGACGACCATCGTCATGCCCTCGTGGGCAAGCTCCTTCATCACGTCCAGCACCTCGCCCACCATTTCTGGGTCGAGGGCGCTGGTCGGCTCGTCGAAGAGCATGACCTCGGGCTCCATCATCAGCGCGCGCACAATCGCGATGCGCTGCTTCTGTCCGCCGGAGAGCTGAATCGGATACGCGCCTGCCCGGTCGCCCAGTCCGACGCGCTTGAGCAGCTGGTTGGCCTTCTCCTCCGCCTGTGCCTGCGGCATGTGCCGCACCTGAACGGGCGCAAGCGTCATATTCTGCAGGATGGTCATGTGCGGGAAGAGGTTGAAGTGCTGGAACACCATGCCCATCTTCTGGCGGTGCCGGTCGATGTCAAGGCGCACCAGCTTGCCGCTCCCGTCGGGGACCTTCTTTTTCGTGATGTCCACGCCGTCGAACACGATGCTGCCGCCCGTCGGCTCCTCCATCAGGTTGAGCGAGCGCAGGAAGGTGGATTTGCCGGAGCCGGACGGCCCGATGACAACCGCCACGTCGCCGCGGTTGATGTCCACACTGATGCCGTCGAGCGCCTTGATTGCGCCGCGGTTGTAGTATTTTTTGAGGTCTCTGACCTCAATGAGCTTATCGCCTGTCGCCACGGCTCATCCTCCTTTCAAAGTAGGCAATGATTTTACTTGTCGGGAAGCAGAGGCAGAAGTAGATTGCCGTCGCCACGAGCAGCGGCTCGATGATGATAAAGGTCGCACCGCGCACCGCGTTGACCGCCGACATGATGTCCTGCACGCCGATGGTATAGGTGATGGCGGACTCCTTGATGATGACGACGAACTCGTTGGCAATGGCAGGCAGAATGTTCTTAATCGCCTGCGGGAGAATGATGAAGCGCATCGTCTGCATCTGCGTCATGCCAAGCGAGCGGGACGCCTCGGTCTGTCCGCCGTCGATGGACTGGATGCCGGAGCGGATGATTTCACAGAGGTACGCGCCGGAGTTCATACCCAGCGCAACGATGCCGGGGACAAAACGCTCGAACTTGATGAAGCCGAGGACCGTGAACTTCGGCAGCGTGACCAGTGCGCCGAACACGCCGTAGTAGATGATGAACACCTGCACCAGCACAGGCGTGGAGCGCAGAATCTCCACGTAGGCCGTGGCAAGGAACGCAAGGGGATTGAACCGGCTGACGGCGAGCAGCACGCCGCCGTCGCGCAGCCGTCCCTCCTTGTCCACGCCGAGAAAGGCGAGCGGACAAAAGCGGGAGAGACGCATCGTGGCAAGCAGCAGCGCCAGAAGAAAGCCGATGACGACCGTGAACAGCGACATCAGCACCGTGACGGCAGTCCCCTGCCAGAACAGCGTCAGATACGGCGCAATCTTGCCGAAGTTCTCCGCCTGAATGAAATGCTCCATACTCCTAATACTCCTGTTTCATAGCGGGATTCCTCCTGCCGCAGGACAGGAGGAATCCGTTGTTTGTTCGGCTGTGGAAGCTCAGTTGAGCAGACCCTCGATGATTTCTCCGGACGCCAGCTCGTTCGCCTCGGCAACGAAGTTGTCCATGCTGCCATCCGCAATCGCAGCCGCGATTGCCTCGTTCACAGCGGCGAGCAGCTCGGCATTGCCCTTGATGACGCCGACGGCGGAGCCGGACACGTCATAGGGGACGTCGAGCACGATGGCGAGCTCGGGATAGTTGACGGCGTAGCTCTCGGCAACGGCGGTCTCGATGTACGCGCCGTCCAGCTTGCCGGCAAGCAGCTCGGCGATGATGTCGGTGACCTTGGCGAGCTGGATGATTTCAGCGTCGGGGCTGTTGGTCTGCGCGAGGTCGACCTGGATGGAGCCGGTCTGCGCGCCAATCTGGTATGCGGGGTCGTTGGTCTGCTCGAGCGTGGTGAACTTGTCCTCATTGCCCTTGACGGTGACGAAGGACTGACCGCCCTGATAGTAGATGTCCGAGAAGTCCATGATGCCCTCGCGCTTGGGGTCGGGCGAAAGGCCAGCCATGCCAAGGTCAACGTTGCGGGTCTGAAGCTCCATCAGCACGCCGTCAAAGTCGATGGGGACCATCTCAAGCTCCAGGCCAAGATAGTCGGCGATGTAGCCTGCCAGCGCCACGTCAAACCCGGCGAGGCGGGGCGTGCCGTCCTCGACGGCGTAGAACTCATAGGGGGCGAAGTCGGGCGAGGTGGCGACGGTCAGCTTGCCCTCGGTGACGGTGGTGAGCTTGGCTGCCTCCGGCTCGGCGGCAGGCGTGCTCTCCGTGCTCTCGGCGGGGGTTGCCGCCTCGGCAGGCTCAGACGCCTCGGCAGAGGTGCTCTCCGTGTTGCCTGTGCTCTCGGTCTTGCTGCCGCAGGCCGCAAGAGAGAGTACCATCATCGCTGCAAGCAGCAGCGCAATCAGCTTTTTCATTCCATTATCCTCCATATCAAATTCGGTGGTTACCGCATGGTATGAATAATAATACAGTGGAATACATTCGTCAATCGGTAGAATCAATAAGGTCAAAAAAATTCGACGGGCAGCGTTTGCGCGTTTGGCACATACGCCCCCGTTGAATCGTTGCATATATTCAAAATTTATCCATCTATCGCACTGCGCGCCGTCCGCACCAGATAGCGCATCGCCTCCACAGGATAGCGTCCCGCAGCCGTTTCGCCGGTGAGCATCAGGCCTGACGCGCCGTCGAGCACGGCGTTGTAGATGTCCAGCACCTCCGCGCGGGTCGGCACGGCGCGGCTCTCCATCGACCACAGCAGCTGCGTGGCGACGCAGAAGGGGCGATTCGCGGCACGGCAGCGGCGGGCAATCTCCTTTTGCATGCGCGGCAGCTCCCAAAGCGGCATGGCGTTGCCGAGGTCGCCGCGCGCAATGCAAATCTCGTCTGCAGAGGCAAGAATGCCGTCCAGATGTGCCACACCGCGGCGGTTTTCGATTTTTGCCATCACGCGCACGGAGGACAGGCCCTCCCAGTCCAGCGCCTGACGGACCGTGCGCACGTCCTCCGCACCGCGCACGAAGGGCTGCAGCACGTCGGTGACGCCGTACTGTCCCGCCACGTGCAGTGCGGCGCGGTCGGCGTCCGTCAATGCGGGCGCGTCAATCTCGCGCCCGAGCACGGCAAGGCTCTTGCGGCTCAGCAGCGTGCCGCCGCGCCGGACGACGCAGCGCAGCGCGTCCTCCTCCTTTGCGGCGACCTCCAGCAGAAGCGCGCTGTCATCCAGAGAGATGCGCTCGCCGACCTGGGCTGCGTCCACCACACTCTGCGGCACGGGGATTCCTCCGGCGCCCAGCAGCGCCTCCCTGCCCTCGAGCAGCACAGCCGGCTTTTCCAGAAGCCCCACGCGCAGCTCGGGTCCCTGCATGTCCGCCACGAGGCGGGGGCTGACGCCCGCCGCCGCAGCGGCGGCAAAAAAGCGTTCGAGCAGCGGCGCGCAGGCAGGCAGCGTCGTGTGCGAGAGATTGATGCGCGCGGCGGTCATGCCCTCGTCAAAGAGGGCGGAGAGCGTCTTTTGTTCGGCGCAGGCAGCGCCGAGGGTCGCGAAAAAGTCCATCAGTCGAGAATGTCCGAAAGGTTGTCAAGAATCGCCTTGGCGACGCCGGGGTTGTTCATGGAATACACGTGCACCGAGCGGATGCCGTTGGCGAAGAGGTCAATAATCTGGTCGGTGGCGTAGGCGATGCCCGCCTGACGCATGGCGTCCGGCGTTTCGCCGAAGGTATCGAGGATGCGGCGGAAGCGCTCGGGCAGCGTGGTGCCGGAGAGCTTGAGCGTGCGCTTCATCTGGCGCGCGTTGACGATGGGCATGATGCCCGGGTGCACCGGCACGGTGATGCCCGCCTCGCGCAGCTTGTACATATAGCTGTAGAACACGGGGTTGTCGAAAAACATCTGCGTGATGAGGAAGTCCATGCCCGCGTCCACCTTCTCCTTGAGGTGGCGAATGTCCTCCTTCTGGCTGGGCGCGTCGGGATGCGTGTCGGGATAGCAGGCGCCCGCGACGCAGAAGTCCGGGTCAAACGCCTTGACGTCCTGCACCAGCTCGATGGCGTGGTGGTAGCTCTGCTCCTGCATGACAAAGCCCTCGGGGATGTCGCCGCGCAGGGCGAGGACATTGTGCACGCCCTTGTCGCGCAGCAGCGTCAGCTGGTCGCGGATGCGCGCGCGGCTGGAGGTGATGCAGGTCAGGTGCGCCATCATCGGCACGCCGCAGTTGTCCTGCAGGTCACGCGCAATCTCCGCCGTGTACTCGCTCGTGCCGCCGCCTGCGCCATAGGTTACGCTCATGAACACGGGACGCAGCGCCGCAATCTCGCGCGCCGCCTGTGTCACGCTCTCGCGCGTGTCCTCGGTCTTGGGCGGGAAAACCTCAAAGGATACGGAATACTGTCTGGAATCAACAAGTTCGCTGATTTTCATGGTATGCTGCCTCCTTTTCCTGAATGTCTGCCATTCTACCACGATATACCGGTGATGACAAGACGGGATTTCAACGTCCCAGGTGCTTTGCCGAGCGCGTGAGCCAACTGCTTTTATAGAAGTAGACGATGAACACGGCTGCGGTGATGCACCAGGTGATGGGATAGGACGCGCTCACACCCGCCACGCTGTGCCACACGGGCACGACGAGCAGCAGCCACAGCACGCGCAGCGCGCACACGCCGACCAGGCTGATGACCGTGGGCGCAATGGCATCCCCTGCGCCGCGCAGCGTGTTGGAGAGGATTTCAATGAAGCACCAGACGGCGTAAAACGGCGCGAAGTACCACAGCATCCGCTGGGCCTCTCTGATGACGGCGGCGTCCGTGGAAAAGAGCAGCAAGCCCCAGCGGCTCAGGCTGAGCAGCAGCACGGAAATGAGCACCGACACGCCGATGTCCAGCGCCAGCCACTTGCGCACGCCCTCCTTCATGCGCTCATAGCGCCCGGCGCCGAAGCACTGACCGACAAAGGTGGAAATGGTGATGCCGAAGGACTGGCTTGTGACCCAGTAGATGCCGTCAAATTTGCCGATGGCGGTCCATGCCGCGACGACGGTGGTTCCGAAGTCGTTGATGGCCGACTGGATGAGCAGGTTGGAAATCGAATACATCGAGCCCTGGATTGCCGCCGGAACGCCAAGATAGAGGATGTGGCGCAGGGAGCGCAGGTCGATGCGCAGACGTCGCAGCACAAGACGCTCCGGACCCTCGCTGCGCGCAAGGCGCAGCAGAATCAGCAGCGCACCGGCAAGCTGCGAGAGCACGGTCGCCCATGCGACGCCCTCCACACCCATGCCCAGCCGCGCCACGAACAGCAGGTCCAGCGCGATGTTCACGCAGCAGCTGACGGCGAGGTAGACCAAGGGTCTGCGGGAATCGCCCACAGCGCGCAGGATGCCGGACGCCACGTTGAACAGCAGCAGCGGTGCTGCACCGTAGTAATAGATGCGCAGATACGCTGCGGAAAGGGCAAGAATGTCCTCCGGTGTCTTGACCAGGCGCAGCGACCAGGGCACCGACACACTGCCAAGTCCGGCAACCGCCACCCCCGCAAGCATGCAGAACAGCAGTATGGTGTGCGACGCGCGGCTGAGGCGCTCGTCGTCATGTGCGCCGAAAAATTGCGAGATGATGACCGTCGCGCCGGAGGCCAGCCCGGTAAACACGCCGATGACCAGGTTGATGATGACGGCGGGACTGCCGCCCACTGCCGCCAGCGCCTCGTGCCCCACGACGCGTCCGACCACGATGGCGTCCACCGTGTTGTAGAGCTGCTGGAACAGCATGCCCAGCAGAATCGGAAAAAAGAAACGCAACAGCGTGCGGAAAATGCCGCCCTGCGTCAAATCATTGTTGCGCATTCCGCGCTCCTTTCGCGTGAATGACCGCGGCAGAACTGCCGCGGTCATTGGATAATAAGGGAGTCATTGCTTATGCCTGCGCATCATAGCTGTCACGCAGCGTGCGGTAAAGCTCGGCATCGGCAGAGGCCTTGTAGGGGTGGACCCAGAGCACGCCGGCAATCCCCGCCGTGATGCCGACGAGAATATACCAGCCGATGAACGACAGGTCGAACACGAAGGCGTCCCACTTGTGCCCGTTCATCATGCGGCGGGAGAGCGTGATTGCCTCCGTGCCGTGCATCTCCGGGTGTTCCGCCTGAATGTACGGTGCCAGACGATAGGAGTAGACCTTCACGAAGGCGGGGAAGAAAAAGAGAACCGCCCAGAGCACCAGAAAAAGCCCCGAGAGGAAGCCCGTGACGACGTTGTTCCACCACGCGGGCGTGAAACCGCGGGAGATGTCGCCGAGCTCTGCGGGCGCGTCACCGTTGCGGGAGAAAAAGTAGCTGCAGCCAAACGAGAGCGGATTGATGACCAGAATGGTCAGCAGACTGCCCGCCGTGGCAACCATGCCGATGATGCCAAGAATCGTACCCGCCACGGTGATTGCGGTCGCTTCCCCGTATTCCCTCACCATGTCGTTGAAGCAGGCCTTCAGTTCATCGAAGTCGATGGTGCCGTTTTTGTCCAGGTCATAGGGCATGATTGTCTCGTTCTCGTTGACGGAGTGCTGCACGCTGCTGCGGCCCGAGGACGCGCCGCCGCCAATCACCGCAACGATGATGAACGCCACAATGACACAGCGCCAGTAGTTCGCCTTGAACGCCCGTTTGGCGTTCGCTTTGATTCGTTTTCTGTCAAACATTTGTAAACCGCCTTCATAGTTCCGCATCCGGCTGTCCGGAGCAATATCGTGGATAGGATTGCCGCGCAGGGAAGCGCGGCTCAGTCACCGCTCGACTGCGTGGGAAGATAGGGTACAATCTGGCTGGCAAACTTGTTCAGCGGCATCGTCTGCAGCACGACGCGGCCAGGACCGGTGATGACGGTGTTGAACAGGCCCTCGCCGCCAAAGAGCATGTTCTTGACGCCCTTGACGCTCTGCACATCCATGGAACAGGTGGCGTCCATCATCGCAAGGTGACCCGTGGAAATGATAATCTGCTGCCCTGCCTTCAGTTCGTACTCCACGCAGGAGCCGTCCATTTCCAGAAACGCCATGCCTCTGCCCGAGAGCTTCTGCAGAATGAAGCCCTCGCCGCCAAACAGGCCCGTGCCCATTTTCTTCTGGAAGAAGGTGGACAGCTCAACGCCCTGCTCCGAGGCGAGAAATGCGCTTTTCTGCACCACGACGTCGGCACCCGGCGTGATTTCCACCGCACGGATGGAGCCAGGAAAGCTGGACGAAAAGGCGACCATGCCCTGACCGCGCGCGGTGTATTGGTTCTGGAACATGTGCTCACCGGCAAACAGTCTGCCGAACATCTTCCCCACACCGCCGCCGCTGTTGGTGCTCATCTCAATGTTCGGGCTCATCCAGCTCATCGCGCCGGATTCTGTAATCATGGTCTCGCCGTTTTCAAGCGAACAGACCACGACGGGCAAATTGCCGCCCTGGATTTCATACTTCATGCTACCGTTTTCTCCTTTCAGTCTGCCAAGGTATATTTCGTCACGGAAAAGGTCGCCTTTCCGTCGGCAAAGAACGCAATCTCATCGGCATTCAACTCGGTGTACAGCGTGGCGGACATGACCTTTTCACCGTCGTTGATGAACACCTCCACGCTGTAACGGTCCAGTATGAGGCGCAGCTTCAGCCTGCCGTGCTCGTGGCGGACCTTGGCGCGGCGCTGGTGAATGATGGCGCGGCGCGAGCCGGAAAACTTCCGGTCAATCTTGAGCACCGACTCGTGCGGGCGAAAGCTGACGCCCGTGTGATAGTCCCGGTTCTTTGCGAACCAGACGGCAAAGCGCGCATAGTCACCCGCCTCCAGCGCTATCTCCAGGTCCACGGTGCGCCCGGACACGCCGGGCAGCGTCATCTCGCCGTTTTCCACCGTGACGTCCCTGTGCTCCACGCGCTCGCGCCGCAGGGCGTCCAGCTCGCGCAGGGGCGTCTGATACAGGATGCCGTTTTTCACGTGCAGCTCCCGGGGCAGACTCATCTGCCCGAACCACGCGGTGGAGGGCGTGTGCAGATTGCAGGTGTCCCAGTTCTGCATCCAGCCAATCATCACGCGGCGTCCGTCGGGCGTCAGCACGGTCTGCGGGGCGTAGAAGTCGATGCCGTAGTCCGCGGCGTGGTCGCTCTCCTCAAGGAAGCGCCCGGACGCGTGGTCCACGCGCCCAATGAGATAGAACGCGCCGTTGCCGTTGTGGTATTCAAAGCCCTTGGGCAGCATGTCCTGCGCGCTGGCAAGCAGCACGTCCTTCCCGTCCAGAGAAAACAGGTCCGGGCACTCCCACATCACGCCGATGCGGTCACGGTTCTCCGCAAGAACGCTGACAAAGGCCCAGTGATAGCCGTCCTCACTGCGGTAGAGCAGCACCTGTCCGCCGCCCTTCTCCGCCAGATTGACGGCGACCATGCGGTAGCTGCCGTCCGCCTCGCGCCACATCTTCGGGTCGCGGAAATGCACGCGGCTGCCGCCGGGCGGCAGGTCATCCGATGTGAGCACGGGGTTGTGCTGGTACTTGCGGTAGTTCACACCGTCACCCACGGCGAGCGCCTGCGTCTGCACGTCGCGCAGCGCGCCGTTGTCCGCCATCTCGCGGGAGACGCCGGTGTACATCAGCAGGTGCTGCCCGTCGGGCAGCTCGACGGCGCTGCCCGAGAAGCAGCCCGCGTGGTCATAGGACACGTCCGGGGCAAGCACCGCAGGCAGATACGCCCAGTGCAGCAGGTCGCGGCTGACCGCGTGGCCCCAGTGCATGGGCCCCCAGTGGGAGTCGTAGGGGTAGTACTGGTAAAACATGTGGTACTTCCCCTGATAATAGCAAAAGCCGTTGGGGTCGTTCATCCAGCCCACGCGCGCGGACAGATGGAAGGCCGGACGGTTCAGCGGGGAGATAAAGCGCTCGCGCTGCTCCTCATAGGTTCTGGCGTCTCGTAGTGTCTGGCTCATGGTGTCTCCTGTAATTCGTCATCCATGCTGTCGCGCAGCGCCTCAACAATCGTGGGCACAACCTTGTGCGCCCTGTCCTGCAGTGCCTGCGGTGCATACGGAAAGGTATAGGATACGTCCGCCTCCGCAAGAAGCGGCAGGTCGTTGTTGGAATCGCCGATGCCGTAGAGCGTCACGTCGCCCCAGGTCTCGCGCATCCACTCGCGCAGGCGCTTGACGCCCTCGCCCTTGGAGCAGCCCTTGGGCGCGATGTCCACCTCAACCACGTTCTGGAACGCGGTGACAACCTCGCCGAGGTTCTCGTTGACCCACGCCGTGACCGCGGCGGCCTCCTCGAGCGTCTCGTTGTGGATGCTGACCTGGTGAATGAGTCCCGCCGGCGCATCGTCCACGCCGGTGATGACGTAGTATTTGCCGGGATAGTCCATCGGCGCGAAAACGCAGATTTCGCCCTCCACGTCCAGCGTCATGCGGTGGTCGTCCCTGTAGCGGCGCACCAGCGCGTCTGCCGCGCCGCGGTCCACGCCGCGGCGGAAGATGGGGCGCAGCTGCCCGTCCACGATGTTCGCGCCGCTGCTGGTAATGTAGAAGTCGGGCGCGACCAGACCGCTGATGAACGGCGTCAGTCCGCCGACCTGCCGCCCGGTGCAGAGCCCGAACAGATGCCCCGCCGCCTGATACGCGCGAATCATCTCCACGTTGCGCGGCGGCAGCTTGACCGCATCCCGATAGAAGTACAGCGTACCGTCAAAGTCGCTGGCAAAAACCTTTTTGTTCATTGCCCACCTCACAGTGCGAAATCGTCCGTCACCGAGGGCGCAAGCGTCCAGAGCCGCAGCTTTGCCCCGTCGGAGACGGTGTAGTGGAACTCCCGCTCCGTCGGATAGCTGCGCGTCGTGAAGGTCGCCTCCCCGTCGTTGACAAACAGCTCCGTGGAGCAGTGGTCGATGAACACGCGCAGCGTGCGCAGCGGCGTCTCAAGCGGCATGTCCAGCACCTCAAAGACCTGCTCGTTAAAGCGCCTGTCCATACCCGTCCGGTCCACGGTGCAGACCTTACGCGCCGCGTCGTAGTGCAAACGCAGCCCGCCCGTGCCGTCTGCCTTCGTAAAGAGGTTCAGGTCGAAGTCGCCCTCCGGCACCTCCGCAATCAGCTCGCATGCCGCGTCAAGCGTGCCGTCCGGCGTACGCTCGTTGCAGCGCAGGCGCTCCACGCCGGAAATCGGCGTCTGGACCAGTCTGCCGTCGCGCACGCGCAGCTCGCGCGGCAGGGTCATCGTGCCCTCCCAGTCCTCCTCCTCGGTGGGATAGTGGTTGTCGGGCAGACCGTTCCACGCGATGAGAATCGCCCTGTCGCCGCCGGAGACGTTCGCAGCGCCCTGCGCCGCGTAGAAATCAAAGCCGAAGTCGAGAAAACGGTAGGGACCGTCCGGCGTGAAGGTCAGCGTGTCATAGTCCATCGTGCCGAGGAAATAAACGTTGTGGTTGGTGCTGTTCCCGCGCCCGGGCAGCTTTGTGTACTGCGGGGAGAAAATCAGCACGTCCTTGCCGCCGATGCGGACGATGTAGGGGCACTCCCACATCCCGCCGAAGCGCTCATAGCCCGGCACGTTGAGCTGCCCGGCAAAGCGCCAGCCGGAGAGCAGCTCCTCCGACTCGTAGACCAGCACGCAGCCGCGCAGGTCGGCGGTCTGCGCGCCGATGAAGATGTAATAGCGCTGTTTGCTCTCAACCCAGACGATTTTCGGGTCGCGCTGATGCTCGCTGTGGGTCGCGCGCGGACCGAACAGCGGCTTTTCCAGCTTGTGCGGGCGCCCGTCGCTGCCCAGCACTGCCGCGCAGGTATAGGGCGTGCGCGTCCAGTCCTCGTCGCGGTGGTTGCCGGTGTAGAAGAAATACAGCTCGTCTCCCGCCGAGATGGCGCTGCCGGAATGCGTGCCGCGGTTGTCGTAATAGCAGTCCGGCGCAAGACCGATGCCCTCGTTTTTCCATGAAATCAAATCCGTACTGGTGACGTGGTACCAGTACTTGAGCCCGTGCACCGCGCCCCAGGGGCACCACTGGTAGCACAGATGCCAAACACCCTTGTGCAGGGCGAAGCCGTTGGGATCGCTGGACAGCCCCGTCACGGGCTGGACGTGATAGGTCTGGCGGTAGACGGATTTGCGGATGCGCTCATGCAGACCGCGGATTTCCTCTGCGCTCTTGAGCACACGGTAGCGCTCCTCTCGTGTCCACTCTCTCATCGGTTTGCTCCTCCTTATTCTTATGCCGACTATTCTCTTTGCGGGCATATATTATACAGCAAACGGACAAAGTGCGTCAATCACTTTGTCCACCAAATTCTGCATTCCCCGTTCACAGCCGCGCCGCAGGGTCAAGCATTCCCGCCGCCGTGTACGCCAGCGCGTTGCAGATTGCCGCCGCCACGGTGCTGCCGCCCTTGCGGCCCATGGCAAGGATGGCGGGCACCCCGCTCGCCGTGCAGACGGCGCGGGCGCGCTCCTTGCTCTCCGTCACGTTGACAAAGCCCACCGGCACGCCGATGACCAGCGCGGGCCGCGCCCCTGCCTCAATGGCGTCCGCAAGCGCCAAAAGCGCCGTCGGCGCGTTGCCGATGGCAAGCACCGCCCCCGGATGCTCCGCGAGCGCGCGCTCCATGGAGACCAGCGCACGCGTGACGCCGCGCGCACGCGCCAGGGACGCAACCTCCGCGTCCGCCATATAGCACAGGGCGCGGCAGCCGAGCGTCTCCAGCGCGCGCCTGTTCACGCCCGCAAGCGCCATGTTCGTATCCGTCACGACCACGCCGCCGTGCAGGGCCGCCGCGCCGCGCCGCACGGCGTCCTCCGTAAAGTACAGCGTCTCGGCGTAGTCGAAATCCGCCGTGGTGTGGATGACGCGCTTTACGACGGCAGCGTGCGCCGACGGCAGCACAACGCCGCGTTCAAGCAGCGTGCGCTCGATGATGGCCATGCTCTCCCGCTCGATGTCGGCGGGCTTTGTAAACTCCCTCATGCTCCCTCCAGAATGCGGTAGACGGCGTCCATGTCCAGCGCGGCGCGCACGCCGTCCGCCAGCAGGTCGTACTGCCGCTGCCGGTAGACCTGCCGGTCCTCCGTCGGTTCGGCGTCGACGGCGATGCCCTTGCGCGCGCACAGCCACGCCGTCAGTCTGTCCGTCATCTCTCCGCTGTCAAACAGGCCGTGCAGGTACGTGCCCCACACGCTGCCCGCGCAGCAGCCCTCCGCCCTGCCGTCCTCCAGGCGGCAGAAGGCGGCGCCGCGCACCTGCGTTACGCCCGTGTGAATCTCATAGCCCTCAAAGGTCGTGCCCGAAAGCGCGCCGTTTGCGACCGTCGCCCGAACTCGCGTGAGCGTCTTGTGCGCCTCGAACGTCGTCACGCAGGGCAAAAGCCCCATGCCCCGCAGGCGCGGCAGCGCACCCTCCGTGCCGTCGGGGTCGAGCAGCGTCTCGCCGAGCATCTGGTACCCGCCGCAGATGCCGAGCACGGGCGTACCGGCAGACGCAAGGCGCTGCACCAGCGTCTCCAGCCCGTTCTGGCGCAGCCACAGCAGGTCCGCCGTCGTGCTCTTCGTCCCGGGCAGAAGGACGAGGTCCGGCGTGCCGAGCACGTGCGCGCGCTCCACGTAGCGCACGCGAAGCTGCGGGTGCGACTCCAGCGGCGCAAAGTCGGTGAAGTTGGACATGTGCGGCAGGCGCAGCACCGCGACGTCCACTGCCCCGCCGCCGCGCCTGCTGTCCAGCCGCGGCGCAAGGGAGTCCTCGTCGTCAACGTCCACGCGCAGATAGGGCACCACACCCAGCACGGGTTTGCCGGTCAGCGCCTCAATGCGCCGCAGCCCCGGCGTGAGCAGACCGACGTCGCCGCGGAACTTGTTGATGACCAGTCCCCGGATGCGCGCGCGCTCCTCCGGCGGCAGCAGGGCGACCGTGCCATAGAGCTGGGCGAACACGCCGCCGCGGTCGATGTCTCCCGTCAGCAGCACCGGCGCGTCCACCAGCTCGGCAAGGCCCATGTTCACGATGTCCCCGCTGCGCAGATTGATTTCCGCGCAGCTGCCCGCACCCTCAATCACAATGACGTCGTACTCGTCGGCAAGGCTGCGGTATGCCGCAAGCACCTCGGGAATCAGCTGCGTTTTGCAGGCAAAGTACTCCTGCGCGCTCATCTGCGCGCGCGCAATGCCGTTGACAATCACCTGACTGCCCGTGTCGCTCGAGGGCTTGAGCAAAATGGGGTTCATGCGCACGTCCGGCTCGACGCCGGCCGCCTCCGCCTGCACAATCTGAGCGCGCCCCATCTCCAGCGCATCGCGCGTCACGCCGCTGTTGAGCGCCATGTTCTGGCTTTTGAACGGGGCGACGCGGTAGCCGTCCTGGCGCAGGATGCGGCACAGCGCCGCGCACAGCAGGCTCTTCCCCGCGCCGGACATCGTCCCCTGCACCATAATGCATCTGCTCATCCAAGCACCTCCCCCAGCGCCGCAAGCAGGCGGGCGTTCTCCGCCTCCGTGCGCACCGCAACCCGATACCAGGTCTCATCCAGTCCAACAAAATCCGCGCAGCCGCGAATCAGAATGCCCCGCTCCCGCAGCACCGGAACAAGCGGCGTCCGGCAGCGAAAGAGCAGGAAATTCGCCTCGCCCGGCACGACGTACAGCCCCAGCGCGCGCAGCCCGGCGCACAGGCGCGGCCGCTCCCGGCGCATCAGCGCGCGCACACGCGCGACGTAGTCCCCGTCGTCC
>JAILRK010000216.1 GCA_024698225.1 Oscillospiraceae bacterium
GGCGCAGCCCATCTTGCCGGTGGAGTGGTTGGTCAGATAGCGCACCGGGTCCAGCGGCTCCTGCGTCGGCCCTGCCGTGACCAGCACGCGCTTCCCCGCCAGATCGTGCGGCAGCGCGACGGCGCGCAGGATGTGCTGCACCAGCGTCTCCGGCTCCGGCAGCTTGCCCGCGCCCACGTCGCCGCAGGCGAGCCGCCCCGACGCCGGGGCGATGACCTCCCAGCCGTAGCGGCGCAGCGTTTCCAGGTTGTCCTGCGTGACGGGGTTTTCAAACATATTGGTGTTCATCGCCGGGGCGATGAGCTTGGGGCAGCGGCAGGCGAGCACCGTGGTGGTGAGCATGTCGTCCGCGATGCCGTGCGCCAGCTTGGCGCAGACGTTCGCCGTCGCGGGCGCGATGAGCACCAGGTCGCTGCGCCGCGCAAGGGAGATGTGCTCGACCTGATGGACGAAGTTCCGGTCAAAGGTGTCCACGCTGACGCGGTTTCCGGTGAGCTGCTCGAAGGTGAGCGGCGCGACGAAGCGCGTGGCGTGCTCCGTCATCACGACCTCCACCGAGGCGTGCTGCTTGACCAGCGCGGACGCCAGCGCCGCCGCCTTATACGCCGCAATCCCGCCTGTCACTCCCAGCAAAACTGTTTTTCCCTGCAGCATAACCATGCCCTCCTGTGTGCTCTGTGATGATGTCCCGCGGAAGCGGGCAAAACGATACGTATAAAGTATACCGAATTCCACGCGGATTGTAAAGCGCCGTTCGACGCTTTGCAGCGCAAATCCGCCGCAGGCGGCGCAAAAAAACCTTGCAATTCTCCGGTGCTGCGGCTATAATGCAAACGGTCTTTTTTGTGCGAGCCGCGGCGCTGTATCGTCGGAGCGGCAGCCGTATCCTGCTCTCACGCCAAAGACCGCCCAAAATACGCGCCGCAGTGGAGTACGCGGCAGCAGGAGGTAACTGAATATGAAAAAAAATGCAAGCGTTCGCGCCCTGACCATCCTTGCGCTGATGACGGCGCTGCTGATTGTCTTCTCCTTCACGCCAATCGGCAGCATCCCCGTCGGACCGCTGGTCATCACGCTCAACATCATCCCCGTCGCCATCGCGGCCGTGGCGCTCGGCCCCAAGGGCGGGCTGGCCATGGGCTGCGTGTTCGGTCTGCTGAGCTTTCTGCAGTGCTTCGGCATCGGCGTGCCCAGCGGCATGGGCGCCATGCTGGTGAGCATCAACCCCTTCCTCGCCTTCGTCCAGCGCTTCGTTCCCCGCGCACTGGACGGCCTGCTCGTCGGCGTGATTTTCTCCGCCTGCGAGCGCGGCATCGGCGCGCGTCCCGCCTGCTTCATCGCGGGCTTCTGCTCCGCGTTTCTCAACACGCTGTTCTTCATGAGCGCGCTGGTGCTGCTGTTCGGCAACACCGAGTACGTGCAGGGGCTGATTGCCGGGCGCAACGTGATTGTGTTCATCTGCGCCTTCGTGGGCGTCAACGCCGTGGTGGAGATGGTCTCCTCCACGCTCATCACGGGTCTTGTCGGCTCCGCGCTGTACCAGGCGCACATCCTCCCCCTGAAAGAATCCTGACGAAAGAGAGAGCCTGACCATGCTGCTTGCCATCGACATCGGAAACACCAACATCGTCATCGGCTGCATCGAGGACGACCGCATCGTCTGCGAGGCGCGCATTGCCACCGACCGCTCGCGCACCTCGGACCAGTACGGCGTGGAAATCAAGACCATGCTGGAGGCCTACGGCTGCCGCATTGAGAACGTGGAGGACTGCATCATCTCCTCCGTCGTGCCGCCGGTGTTCAACGCCGTGCGCAGCGGCGTGTACAAGGTCACGGAGCGCAAGCCCATGGTCGTGGGTCACGGGCTGAAAACCGGGCTGGACATCCGCCTGGACAACCCCTCGCAGGTCGGCAGCGACCGCATCGTCGTCGCCGTGGCGGCGCTGGCGAAGCGCAAGGCGCCGCTGATTCTCATCGACATGGGCACCGCCACGACCGTGGAGGTCATCGAGCCGAAGAACCGCTATCTCGGCGGCGTCATCATGCCCGGCGCGCGCACCGCGCTGGACGCGCTGACGCGCAGCACCGCGCAGCTCCCCGCCATCAACATGGACAAGCCCGGCGCCATCATCGCGCGCAACACGGTGGATTCGATGCGCAGCGGCATCATGTACGGCACCGCCGCCATGCTCGACGGCGTGCTCGACCGCATGGAGGACGAGCTGGGGCATCCGAGCACCATCATCGCCACCGGCGGCGTCGCACCATACATCATCCCGCTGTGCCGGCACCGCATCACGCTCGAGCGCGACCTGCTGCTGCGCGGGCTGAACGTGATTTACAAGATGAACAAAAGTGACAAAACCTGAGGCCAGACGCCGGGACACCGGCGTCTGTTTTTTGTGCAAAACCGCAAAAAAGCGCGCCCTTCCGTCGCTGAATTGTGCAGATTCCGAATTGATTTTCCCCATCTCTTTGACTAAAATGGAGCTGTAGTTCAGCGCATCCATGCGCTCTATATTGTAAATTGGAGGTATTGATACGATGGCTAGCAAGATGAAGCAGGTCGTTGAAGAGGTCAAGGAGCAGGTTCTGCCCGTCGTCGAGGAGGCGAAGGAGCAGGTCATGCCCGTCGTTGAGAAGGCAGTGGAGCAGGCTAAGCCCGTTGTCGAAGAGGCGAAAAAGCGCACCAGAAAGGCAGCCGAGAAGACCGTGAAGACCGCTGCGAAGGCAAAAGACAGCGTGGAAAAGGCAGCGAAGAAGGTTGTCACCGGCATGTCCGCTCCCACGGTTTACGTACAGTACATGGGCGAAGAGGAGAACGTCGAGGACCTGGTCGCCGCCGCCAAGGCCGCGTTTGCGCTTGAGCATCCGCGCACTGAGGTGGAGGACCTGCGCCTTTACATCAAGCCCGAGGAGCGCGCCGCCTATTACGTCATCAACGAGAAGTTCGCCGGCAAGGTGGATTTCTGAGTCCTGCGCTTCAAGGCCCCGAAAGCCATCGGCTCTCGGGGCTTTTTCGTTGTTCCGCACCGAAAAATTTCCAAAAACCATCTCCCATATTGTCCGGAGCTGTGGTATAATCAAAAAGCTTGAGTCTTTCGCAAGGGAGGAACCGTTCATGCGCAGTTTTCTGCGATACTTTCGGCGGCTGCACCTTTGGCTGTTGGTCAATCTTGCGTTCATCGCCGCGTTTTTCATCTGCTCCGTGCGCACCGACTGGATGACCCTGCTGGCCGAGCGCGTGTCCATGCCCCTTGAGCGGGCGCTGGGGCGTGCCTGGGCGCTCGTGCCCTTCTCCGGGGCAGAGCTTTGCTATGGGCTTGCCATCGCGCTGGCGGTCATCTATCTCATTGTCTCCGTCGTGCGCATCGTGCGCGCGGAATACCGGCTGGAGGAGCTCTACCGCCGCTTCATCGTGGCGGTCAACGTGCTGCTGAGCCTCTACGTCGCGTTCTGCCTGCTCTGGGGCGTCAACTTCTACGCCGCGGACTTCTGCGACAAAAGCGGCATCTATCCCGCGCCCGTCACGCAGGAGGAGCTGCTGGCCGTGACCCGCTACTTCGCCGAGCAGACCGCGCTGTGCGCCGACGCCGTGCCCCGCGACGAAACCGGCGCGTACGCCGCACCGCGGCAGGAGAGCCTCGCCCTTGGGCCGACGCTCTACGAACCTCTGTATGACGAGTTCCCCTTCCTGCGCCTGGACGTTGACCCCGCGCCCAAGCCGGTCTACTTCTCCACCGTGCTCAGCGCGCTGGACACCACGGGCTTCTACTGCCCCTTCACCGGCGAGAGCAGCCTCAACATGGACTTCCCCGCCGCGACCTTCCCCGCCACCGTCGCGCACGAGCTGGCGCACCGCCGCGGCATCGCCAGCGAGCAGCAGTGCAACTTCCTCGCCGTGCTCGCCGCCACGCGCTCGGACGACCCGGCGTACCGCTACTCCGGCTGGCTGCTGGGCTACATCCATCTCTCCAACGCGCTCTACGGCGTCGCGCCGGAGGCCTGGCAGGAGATTCGCACCGCCCTGCCCGCCGGGGTGGACGCCGACCTGCGCGCGGCAAACGCCTACTGGGCGCGCTATGAGAGCGCCGTCTCCGGGGCAAGCAACCGCGCCTATGACGCCATGCTCAAAAGCTACGGCGACACGCTCGGCATGCGCAGCTACGGCGCGGTGGTTGACCTGCTGGTGGCGTACTACGGCGGGAACCTTTTGGACACCGACACCGTCCAAACAGCAGAGAGCGAAACAGAACAGACAGTGGAGAAGACAAAACCGTGAAAAAACAAGCAAACAAGAAAAAGCGCAGCCGCGCCGGTCGCGGCGAGCGCGCGGCGCGTTCCCTGTTGACGCTGGTCGTCACGCTGGGCGCGCTGTGGGGCCTCTGGAACATCCTCGTTCCGAAGCCCGCCATCGCGGACAACACGCCGCCGGCAGCGCCCGCGCAAGAGCGGCGCGTTGACAGCGACCCGCAGGAGTCCGACGAACAGACAGAACAGCAGGAGGCGGCGGAGGTCGTCCCCGCCGACCCACGGCGCAAGGATTGCTGGACCTTCCTGGTCGTCGGCATGGACAAGGGCGGCGGCAACACCGACTCGCTGATGCTCGTCACCTATGACGCGGCGGCGCAGAGCGTGAGCGTCGGCTCCATCGCCCGCGACACGCGCGTGGACGTGGAGCGCAAGCTCAAGAAAATCAACGCCGCCTACGCCTTTGGCAAGATGGAGGGGCTGTTGGAGGAGGTCTCGCAGACCTTCGGCGTGCCCATCGACTACTATCTGCGTGTGTACGTCAACGGCTTCGTGCGTCTGGTGAACGCGGTGGACGGCGTGGACGTTGAGGTGCCCTGCTCGATGAACTACGACGACCCGTATCAGGACCTCTCCATCCACTACCGCAAGGGCATGCAGCACCTCAACGGGCAGCAGGCGCTGGAGGTCTGCCGCTTCCGCCAGAACAACGACGGCAGCGGCTACGGCGACGAGGGGCGGCAGGAGACGCAGCGCGCCGTGCTGACGCAGGTGATGAAGAAGGTGCTGGCGAACCCGGGCAAGCTGAGCGAATACGCCGACATCGCCGCCGACACGCTGGACACCAACCTGACCGTGGGCAACATCATCTGGTTTGCCACAAAGGCGGTCTCCATCGACATGGAGAACGTGCACACGATGTCCATGCCCTGCGCGTGGACCAGCCCCTACATGTACCTCGACCCCGACGCGACGCTGGAGATGGTCAACACCTACTTCAACCCCTACGTCAACCCCCGCACCGCCGACCAGCTCGCCATCATCACGCGCTAATAAGCA
>JAILRK010000265.1 GCA_024698225.1 Oscillospiraceae bacterium
GGCTATGCGGAGTACTACCTCTCCCGCAAGTTCAAGGCGGAAACCGGGCTGAGCATCAACAACTACATCAAAATCGTCAAGGTGGAGCGCGCCAAAACGCTGCTGCTGTCCACCAACCTCGACATTCAGGAAATCTGCGACTTGCTGGGCTTCGGCTCGCGCAGCTTCTTCTCCCAGACCTTCCGCAAAATCGTTGGCGTGCCGCCCGCGGCGTACCGCGAACAGCACCAGCCCATATAAGCGTTTACCGTTCCGCGCAGTTGTGTTACACTGATATTGGAAACATCCAAACGAGCCCATGCAAAGAAAAGAAAAAGGAGAATTCTGTCATGAAAAAGTTCAACTACGTTGTCAATGCGCTCATTCTGGTCATCGCGGGCGCGCTGCTGTTCGTCTTCCCGATTTCGTCGCTTGCCACGGCGATCACGGTCCTCGGCATCGCGGTTCTGGTCTACGGCGTCATCGGGCTGCTCGTCGCGCTGCGCCAGCCGAAGGAGCTGCGCTCCACGCCGTCTCTGGTGCTGTTCGCGCTCACGGCGATTCTGGGCATCTGGATTCTTGCCAACCCGGACTTCGTCATCGCCGTGCTGCCCATCATCGCTGGCCTGCTGATTGCCGTCAACGGCTTTGAAAGCCTGCTGCGCGCCTTCGCGCTCCGGCGTGCGGGGCTCCCCTGGGGGGTTCCCTGCATCCTCTCGCTCATCTCCATCCTGCTCGGCGTGCTGATTTTTGCCAATCCCTTCGGCACGCAGGCGCTGCTGGTGCGCGTGTTCGCCTTCGGCCTCATCTACGACGGCATCGTCGGCCTCGTCACCGGCGCGAAGGCGCGCTGAGAGCGGACGGCTATTTTCATATTTCAGCAACAAAACGCAAACACTTCGGCAACACAGGCATGCTACACTGCGTCCAGAAATTGAGGCGGGCAAGCCCGCCGTTCCATTGAGGAGGACTGCATCATGCCTAACACCATTTATCTTGTCACCAGCGCGGCGGGCTTCATGGGCGGCATCGTCGTGCGCAAGCTGCTCGAGCGCGGCGAGCGCGTCCGCGCCTTCGTGCTCAACGGCGACCCCGCCGCAAAGTACGTCCCCGAGGCGGCGGAGCTCTTTGAGGGCGACGTGTGCGACATGGACTCGCTGGAGCGCTTCTTCACCGTGCCCGAGGGCTGCGAGACCATCTGCCTGCACATCGCCAGCCTGGTCACGCTGTCGGAGGACTACAACCAGAAGGTCATGGACGTGAACGTCGGCGGCGCGAAGAACATCATCGAGTGCTGCCTGAACCACCCCGAGTGCAAAAAGCTGGTCTACGTGAGCTCCACCGGCGCGATTCCCGAGCTGCCGAAGGGACAGAAGATTGTCGAGGTCGACTACTTTGACGAGACCAAGGTCCGCGGCTGCTACAGCATGTCGAAGGCGCTGGCGACGCAGGAGGTGCTCGACGCCGTGCACCACCGCGGGCTCAACGCCTGCATCGTCCACCCGAGCGGCATCATGGGCCCCGGCGACAACGCCATGGGCGAGACCACCAGCACGATTGTGCGCATCATCAACGGCGAGCTGCCCGCCGGCATCGACGGCTCGTTCAACCTCTGCGACGCCCGCGACCTGGCGGACGGCATCATCGCGGCGTCGGACAAGGGCCGCTGCGGCGAGTGCTACATCCTCGCCAACGAGCCGGTGTCGTTCAAGGACTTCTCCCGCATGATTACCGAAGTGAGCGGCGGCAAGAAAATCGGCATGTTCCTGCCGATTTTCGCGGCGAACGTCATGGGCAGCATGATGGAGAAGCAGGCGAAGGCAAAGAACGAAAAGCCCGTCATGACCCCGTTCGCGGTCTACAATCTCTCCCGCAACAACGAGTTTGACTCCTCGAAGGCGCACAACGAGCTGGGTTACCGGACCCGTCCCTACGCCGAGACCATGCGCGAGGAGATTGAGTGGATGATTCAAGCCGGCAAAATCGCCGACCCGAACGCCGGGGACGGCGCTGAGGAAGAAAAGGAGGAGGCATAACCATGGCGAACGTTTGTGTGATTACCGGCTGCGACGGCAGCATCAGTCTTGCGGCGGCAAAGTTCATCTCCAGGGACAAGGTTCTTGTCATCAGCGGACGGGACGAGGCGCGCCTCGCCGCCGCCGAGGCGGAGCTCTCGGCGCTGGGCTTTGACGTGCACCGCATCCTCTGCGACGTGTCCAGCCGCAGCGACGTGCACGAGCTGTGCCTGCTTGCCAAGTCCCTCGGCACGATTCGCAACGTCATCCATACCGACGGCCTCGTGCCCAACGCCGCGGAGTCCGCCGAGCGGCTGATTCGCCTCAACGCGGTCGGCACAAAGAACGTGAACATGGAGTTCCGCAAGTACCTCGAACGCGGCAGCGTCATCGTGGACATGGCGTCCTGCGCCGCCTATGACCTGCCCGACATCGCGGTGCACCGCGGCGCCTACGAGCTGGCGGAGTATCAGGAGGACGCCTTCGTGCAAAAGCTGCTCTCCGAAACCGGCTACGCCCGCAAGGACCAGCCGGGGCTTGCCTACAAGCTGTCCAAGCGCTTTGTCATCTGGTACGCGCAGAAGTGCGCCTATGCCTACGGCAAGGACGGCATCCGCGTGGTCTCCGTCAGCCCCGGCCTGATTGCCACCGAGACCGGCGCTCTGGAGGCGGAGCACGCCGCGCACATGATTGAAAACAGCGCCGAGCACCGCATGGGCACGCCCGAGGAGGTGGGCTTTGCGCTGGCGACCATCGCCGACGAGCGCAACGGCTTCCTCGCCGGTGTGGACGTCATCGTCGACGGCGGCGGCACCAACGGCAAGCAGTTCCGCGCGTAATACGGCATCCGGCACGCTTCCGGCTCCGCTTTGGGGCCGGGAGCGTTTTTTTGCGCGCCGGCGCGCTCGGGCAGAACCTTGGGGGGCGGCGCGCAGAAAGTCCTTTGCGGGGGGCGGGACACTGTGGTATACTCTTTTCGGACGAACAACGCAGGAAAGGGTGTGACAGAACCGTGAACCACGTCAAAAACGCGATATCCCTGTTGCTTGCCGTGCTGCTTCTGAGCGGGGCGGCGCCCGCGCGCGCCGCGGCGACGCCGGAGGCGCTGCTTGCGCGCATGCGCACGGAGGACAAAATCAGCCAACTGCTGATGCCGGCGTTTCGCTACTATCCGGACCGGAACGGCAAGCGCCAGAACGTGACCGCGCTCCCGGCGGACATCGCCGCGACCCTTGCCGCGCATCCCTTCGCGGGCGTCGTCCTGTTTGCGCAGAACACGGGCGACACCGCGGACGCGGTGAAGCTGGTGGCGGACATGCAGGCGGCAAACGCCGCGGTGCAGGGCAGGCCGCAACTGCTGATTGCCATTGACCAGGAGGGCGGCCGGGTCACGCGCCTCGGTCACGGCACGCAGATGCCCGGCAACATGGCGCTGGGCGCGGCGAACGACGCGGCGCTCACCGCGCAGGCGGCGTCCATCATCGGCGCGGAGCTGCTGAGCATGGGCATCAACTTCAACTTCGCGCCCGTGCTGGACGTGAACAACGACCCCGCCAATCCCGTCATCGGGACGCGCTCGTTCTCGGACGAAGCGCAGCTCGTGGCGGCGCAGGGCGTCAGCTACATGCAGGCGCTGCAGGGGACGGGCGTCATCTCGACGCTGAAGCACTTCCCCGGCCACGGAGACACGGCGACGGACAGCCACACGGGTCTGCCGCGGATTGACAAATCCTATGCGGAGCTGCAGCAAAACGAGCTGATTCCGTTTCAGGCGGCCATCGACGCGGGCGCCGACGCCATCATGACGGCGCACATCCAGTACCCGCAGATAGAGCGCGGGACCTACCGCTCAAAGAAGACGGGGGCGCAAATCACCCTGCCCGCGACGCTCTCAAAGACCATTTTGACGGACATTCTGCGCGGCGACATGGGCTTTGACGGCGTGGTCATCAGCGACGCGATGAACATGGACGCCATCGCGGGGCATTTTGACCCCTACGACGCGGCGAAGCTGGCGCTTGCGGCGGGCGTGGACATCCTGCTCATGCCCGTGGACTGCTCCACGGCGGCGGGGCTGGCAGCGCTGGAGCGCTATATCCAGACGCTGGCGGGGATGGTCGACAGCGGCGCGCTCGACGAGGCGCGCGTCAACGCGGCGGTGCTGCGCGTCCTGAAGCTCAAGGCGGCGCACGCTCTGACGCAGCCCTACGCGCCGCCGGACGCGGACGCGGCGCAGACGGTCGGCAGCGCGGCGCATCACGAGGCGGAGTGGGCGCTGACCAAGCAGACGATTACGCTGGTGAAAAACGACGGTCAGGTCCTGCCGCTGACGCGGGAGAACCAGAACATCGCCGTGCTGACGGCATACGACAACGAGGTGGCGAGCATGGAGTACGCCATCGGCCGCCTGCGGGACGAGGGCAAGCTGGCACAGGGCAGCGAGATCACCGTGCGCTCCCTGCGCAGGCTCAGCCGCACGCAGGCGCTGGCCCTCGCCGAGGGCGCGGACTGCGCCATTCTCATCACGGAGCTGGGCAGCGAGGCGGAGCTGCGCGGCGACGCCGCCGCGACCACGGACGCGCTGATTGACGCCGTCCACCGCGCGGGCGGCAGCGCCGTCGTCATGAGCTGCAGCCTGCCCTATGACGCGGCGCGCTATCAGAGCGCGGACGCCATCGTGCTGGCGTGGTCGGCGCGGGGCATGAGCGAGGACCCGCGCATTGCGGACGGCGCCGTGGCGCAGTACGGACCCAGCATGCCCGCCGCGCTTTACCTGATGCTCTCGCCCGACGAGACGCCGACCGCCCTGCTGCCGGTCAACATCCCGATGCTCACGGACACGCTGACCTACGCCGACGAGGTCCTCTATCCGCGCGGCTTCGGCCTGCGCTATGGCGCGGTGCTGCCGTTCGCGGACGTGGACGCAGCCGCGTGGTACGCCCCCGGCGCGCACTACTGCGCGGAGCACGGGCTGATGAACGGCGTCGGCAACGCCATGTTCGCGCCCTCCCTCACCGTCAGCCGGGCGATGCTGGCGACGGTGCTCTGGCGCATGGCGGGAAGCCCCGCGGCGGACGGCGCGACGCCCTTTTCCGACGTCCCGGACGGCACCTGGTACACCGAGGCGGTGCGCTGGGCGGCGGAGAGCGGGACCGTCACCGGCTACGCCGGGCGCTTTGCCCCCAACGACCCCGTAACCCGCGAACAGCTTGCCGTGATGCTCCGGCGCTTCGCCGCGCCCGGGGACGAGGGCGGCACGGCGGAGCTGAGCGCCTATGCGGACGCGGGCGACGTGTCCGGCTGGGCGCAGGAGGGCATGGCGTGGGCGGTGCGCAGCGGCATTGTCAACGGCTCGGACGGCAGGCTTGCCCCGCAGGGAAACACCACCCGCGCCGAAGCGGCAACGATGCTCATGCGCTTCTGCCAGCGCACGGCATGAGTCGCACAAGGGGAGATAAACCATTTGAATTTCCCGCGCTTTGGTGATAGAATACAGATGATACGCTGAAAAGGAGTCGAACGCTATGAAAATCCGGAAACTCTGCTTGGAGAATTTCATGCTCTTCCCTTCTCTCGCGCTTGACGCCGTCAGCGGCGTCAACGTGATATGCGGAGACAACAGCACCGGCAAAACCGCTCTTTTGAAAATCATGTATTCCGTTTTGCACGCGTATGCCAAGCTTCCCCCGGACGCAACGAAGGACGCGACCGTGCAGCAGTTCGTCAGCAAGCTGCAGGGCGTCTTCCGCCCGGACGAAAACAAGCTCGGTCGTCTGGTCCTCCGCAGGCAGGGCGTCAGCAAGACGAAGATTGCCGTTGAGCTGGAGGATAGCAGTCGAATCCAACTGGGCTTCAGCAGCCAGAGCAGCAAGCGGGCGGATATCCTTTGCGAGAGAGCAAGCTCGGCGCAGAAGACGCCAAAGCAGCCGATTTATCTCCCGCCCAAGGAAATCATCTCCGCAACAGAGAATTTCGCTTCCCTGTACGATGAATATCACATTGCGTTTGAAGAGACGTACTACGACCTGGCGCGGCTTCTGGACCGTCCGCTGAAAAAAGGTCCCAATACCGCGCAAAAGAATCGCATCCTCAAGAATTTCGAGTCCATCATCTCCGGAAAAATCACGCAAAAAGACAAGAAGTTCTATCTGAACGTTCAAGGCTCCGGCGCCTTTGAGATGGGGCTTGTCTCCGAGGGGTATCGAAAGCTGGCGACCATCCTGTACCTGATTTCCTCCGACAGCCTGACGGAAAACGCCGTCCTGTTCTGGGACGAGCCGGAAACCAACATGAACCCCAGAATGATTCGCCCGATTGTGGACGTCATGCTGGAGCTTGCCGCGATGGGCGTACAGCTCTTCGTCACAACGCATGACTATTTTCTCCTGCAGGAGCTGAATTTGGCGGCAATCTATCCGGAAAAGCACCCGAAAGCGGACATTCAGTTCATCTCTCTTTACAAAGACGACGCCGATGGCGGACGCATCCTTGCGCAGTGCGCGGGGACGGCGGACGAGTTGACACACAATTCCATCATGGAGGAATTCGACGCCGCCACCTGTCCGGACAGGTATTTCACGGTACAAAAACTGTAATCGCGCGCAAAAAAGCGCCGCTTTTCGAAAGAAGCGGCGCTTTTTTTGATGCGCAATTCACTTGACCGCGATTGCCTCAATCTCGCACAGGGCGCCTTTGGGCAGGTCGCGCACGGCGACGCAGCTTCTGGCGGGGA
>JAILRK010000070.1 GCA_024698225.1 Oscillospiraceae bacterium
GAATCGGGACCTTGACCGCGCCGTGCGCCTGCAGAATCGAGTTGGAAATCAGCGTCAGGCAGACGAACAGCGACGCCACGCCCAGCACCTCCAGCAGCTCGCCGCCCAGCTTCACGTCATAGTGCGGATAGCACATGTGGACGATCGGCTCCGCCAGCGCCCACAGACCCAGCCCCATCGGGAACGCCAGCAGTGCCGTGACGCGCAGCGAGGCATTGGTCACGCGCGCGGTCTGCGCGCGGTCCTTCGCCGCCAGCGACGCCGAGAGCGACGGGATGACCGAGGCAGTCAGCGCCACCATCAGCGAGGCGGGCAGGTTGTAGAGCTTCATCGCGGCGGAGTAGGTGCCGTAGAGCTGGCGCGTCCGGTCGAGGCTGTAGCCCAGCGCGTTTTGCAGCTGCCCCTGCACCAGCGAGGTGTCCACCAGCGTGATGACCGACACCATCGCGGACGAGACGGTAATCGGAACGGCGATGGACGCCAGCCGCCGCAGGATGACGCCGCCGGGGTCCGGGCGGTCCGTTGCGCGGCGGCGCGGGCGGTGGCGCAGATAGTCCACCGCCATGTAGACCAGCGCGAGGATTGTGCCCGCAGTCACGCCGCCGATGGCGCCGGCGGCGGCGATGGACGCGCCCTGCCCGCTGCGCATGAAGTGCTGCGCCAGCGCCAGCCCGATGACCAGCTTGCACAGCGCCTCCAGAATCTGCGACACGGCGGTGGGCGTCATGCGGAACGAGCCCTGCGCATAGCCGCGGAAGGCGGACAGACAGCCCACGCACACGACCGCGGGCGCCAGCACGCGGATGCCGTAGGAGGCGTTCGGGTTGTGCAGCAGCCCCGCGCACCACTCGTCCCCGAACCACATCACGAGGAAGGAGAGCACGCCCAGCGTCACAAACGCGGCGAAGCTGACGCGGAAGGTGCGCCGCGCCTGGTTCCCGCGCCCGAGCGTGTTCGCCTCGGACACCAGCTTCGACAGCGCCACCGGCAGTCCGGCGGTGGAAATCATCAGAAGCATCGAATAGATGTTGTAGGCGTTGTTGAAGTCCGCGGCGCCCGTGTCGCCGAGGATGTTGAACAGCGGGATGGCAAACACCGCGCCAATCACCTTGACCAGCGCAATGCCGCCTGCCAGCACCGCCGCGCCGCCAAAGAAGCTTTGCTTTTTTGTCTCTGCCATACGCAATCACTCCGCCCTGTTTTGATAGAAATCGGCGAACGCAGCAAGGTTCGCCTGCCATTTTTCGCTGCGGTCGATGTACTCCCTCGGATACTTTGCGTTGAAAACGCGGCGAATCAGCGCCTCGCCGCCCGCCGTGCGCCCCACCATCTTGGTCGAGCCGCCCGCGCCGAGGGAGAGAATGCCGTGCAGCTCCTCCATAATATAGATGTTGTACAGACTCTCCGCGCCGGGCAGCGTCCAGCCCACGTTCTCAAAGCTGCCGGACATGTACTTCTGGCGGTAGAGGTAGTAGGGCGCGTATGAGCGCGCGCGCAGCGCCGCGTTGGCGTAGTCCAGCATCGCGGCGACCGCCTCCGCGTCCGGGATGCGGCTGCCCTCCAGCGTGATGCGGCTGCCCTTCTTGAGCGAGAGCGTGTGCACGGTGATGTTGTCCGCGCCCATCGCAAGGCACTCGTCCAGCGAGGCGCGGAAGCTCTCGGGCGTGTCCTCGCTCAGCCCGGCAATCAGGTCCATGTTCACGTGCGGGAACGCCGCCTCCCGCACCAGCGCCATGGCGCTGCGGACGTCCTGCGCCGTGTGGCGGCGGCCGATGGCGGCAAGCACCGCGTCGTTCATCGACTGGGGGTTGACGCTCAGCCGCGTGACCGCGTGCGCCTTGAGCACCGCCAGCTTCTCGGCGGTGATGGTGTCGGGCCGTCCCGCCTCGATGGTCAGCTCGGCAAGCCGGGAGAGGTCGAAGTGCGTCTCCAGCGCGCCGAGCAGGCGGTCCATCTGCGGCGCGGTCAGCGTGGTGGGCGTGCCGCCGCCCATGTAGAACGAGCGGATGCGCAGGCCCGTCTGCCGCACCATCTCGCCCGCCGCGGCAATCTCGGCGCAGAGCGCATCGAGATAGGGCTCCACCATGGCGAAGGTCTTCTCCACGCTCTGCGCGACGAAGCTGCAGTAGGCGCAGCGCGTCGG